>CAZXVY010000092.1:0-1535 GCA_964644115.1 uncultured Terriglobales bacterium | reverse complement strand
ATGGCGACGGATTTGGAGCAGGTACGGAGCATAGCCCAGCGGGTAGCGGAGTCGAGCGGCCTGGAGCTGGTGGAGGTGGAGTTGCGCGGCGGCGGGAAGCACCGCATGCTGCGCCTGGTGATTGACCGAGGGCCGGGGGCAGGGCAGCCGGGCTCCACGGAGACGGGCGCGGTCCATGGGGTGACGCATGAAGACTGCGCCGGGGTGAGCCGGGAGGTAAGCGCGATCCTGGACGTGGAGGACGCGGTACCCGGGGGCAGCTACACCCTGGAGGTGTCGTCGCCGGGGCTGGATCGAAAGCTGGAGCGGCCGGCGGACTTCGAGCGTTTTACCGGCAGCCGGGTGAAGCTGATGACGCGGGAGCCGGTGGCGGGCAACCGGCACTTTGAAGGAAGGCTGGAGAGCTGCAGCCAGGGGCGGCTGGTGCTGGACGTGTCAATGCAAAATGCAAAAGGAAAAATGAAAAAAGGAAGACTGTCTTCCCACCCTGTCGCCCCAAAAGCAGGGGCGCAAGGGTGGGGCACCCAGCGAGTAGAGATAGAACTGGCGAATGTGGAGAGGGCGAATCTAGTGCCCGAGATCTGATCATCGGGCCATCGGAACATGCGGTCATGTGGTTATCGGGTCATGTGGTCATCTGAAAAGCAGAGAACTGAAAACTGGCAGCTGGGAACTCAGTACTGAGAACTGATTCATGGCGAGCGTGCTCTACCAACAAATCGATGCCTTGAGCCGCGAGAAGGGGATTGACCCACAGATTGTGGTCAGCGCGGTGGAGGACGCCATAGTGGCGGCCACGCGCAAGTCCTACAAGTCGCTGGAGAACCTGCGCGCGGAGCTGGACAAGGAGTCGGGGGAGATCAAGGTGTGGGCGGTGAAGGCGGTGGTGGAGTCAGGGGCGCAGATCGAGGACGCGAACCTGCAGATGACGCTGGAAGAAGCCCGCAAAACGGATCCGGCAGTGGAAGTGGGAGGCGAAGTGCGCTTCCACCGCTCGACCGAGGGGCTGGGGCGCATTTCCGCGCAGATTGCGCGGCAGATCATTTTCCAGAAGGTGCGGGAGGCGGAGCGCGAGACGGTTTACAAAGACTACATCGGCCGGGTGGGTGAGGTTGTGACCGCGGCGGTGAAGCGGCAGGAAGGCCCGGACGTGATCTTCGACATGGGCACCACGGAGGCGCGCATGACCAGGAAGGACCAGTCGCGGCTGGAGTCGTTCGCGGTGGGCGAGCGCTTGCGGGTGGTGATAGCGCGAGTGGAGAAGGCGTCGAAAGGGCCGCAGGTGGTGGTGTCGCGGGCGGCGCCGGAACTGGTGCAGCATCTGTTCCAGACGGAAGTGCCGGAAATCTACGACGGCACGGTGGTGATTCGCGCCATAGCCCGGGAGGCGGGAGAGCGCACCAAGATCGCGGTAATGTCCCGGGACAAAGACGTGGACTCGGTGGGCGCATGCGTGGGCATGAAGGGCATGCGCGTGCAGTCCATCATCCGCGAGCTGCGAGGGGAAAAGATCGACATCATCGAGTACCACGAAG
>CAZXVY010000091.1:0-9360 GCA_964644115.1 uncultured Terriglobales bacterium | reverse complement strand
CCAATACCGCAATGATCTTTTTGTCTGCCATTGTGATTATCCTTTCGTTACGCCACCGGCCGGTACACTCCGTCGAGGAAGAGGATGGCCGACGTGCCGGACGAGAAAGTGTGGCATGGTTCGGTTGTCTCCTAAACTTGATGAGTAATAAGCAATAAGAGCCACCGTGGTATTGCACCGCCCCGTAGCTTATTGCTTACTGCTTATTGCTTACCTGCTGAGCGCTACTCGGTCTCCGAGTCCATCTTCGGCAGGCGTGACTTCTTGTGGGGCTTCAGTACCGAAGCGATGATGGAAATCGCCAGCACGCCCGCCACCACGGACAAAGCCACCCAAATGGGCATTTTGTACAGCTCCGACAGCATCATCTTGCTCCCAATGAAGATCAGGATGACGGCCAGTCCGTAGTGCAGGTAGTGGAAGACTTCCATCATCCCTGCCAGCGCGAAGTATACCGAGCGCAGTCCCAGGATGGCGAACACGTTCGAGGTGTAGACGATGAACGTGTCCTGGGTGATGGCCAGGATAGCGGGGATGGAGTCGGCGGCGAAAAGCACGTCCGTGGTTTCCACCACGATCAGCACCAGGAACAGCGGGGTGGCTATCCACACGCCCCGCTTGCGGATGAAGAACTTGTCCTTGTAGTAGCGCTTGGTCGCCGGATAAAAGCGCCGGAACAGCCGCAACAGCGGGTTTTTCTCGGGGTGGATTTCGCTCTCCTCCTGGCGGAAGAGCTTGATGCCGGTGACAATCAGAAAGGCGCCGAATACATAGATGACCCAGTGGAACCTGCGGATCAGGGCCACGCCCGCCAGGATGAACACCAGCCGCATCACCAGCGCCCCGATGATGCCCCAGAACAGCACCTTGTGCTGGTAGAGCCTGGGGACTTTGAAATAGGAAAAGATCAGCAGGAAAACGAACAGGTTGTCCACGCTGAGCGATTCTTCGATCAGGTAGCCGGTGACGAACTCAATGGTCTTCTGCGAGCGCTCGGCCGGGTTCGGCCAGAAGAAGAAGATGCCCACCGCGAAGGCCACCGCCAGGCCCACCCAGAACGCGCTCCAGCCCAGCGCCTCACGGAACTCAATGATGTGCGACTTGCGATGGAACACCTTCAGGTCCAGGAACAGCATGAGGAGCACGAAGGCGTTGAAGAGGACCCAGAAGAGAGTTTGGTCGGCCATCAGGCGTAGCTCGCTATTGTAGCCAATCGGGTGACGGAGGAATGGGCGATGTGTGATGTGCGATGTACGATGTGCGATGTGCGATGTGTGATGTGAAACATGCGAGGCACTTGTTTCACTTCACACATCAAACATCACACATCGCACATTTCGTCAATTCTCCTCCCACCCCCTCCTCTCCAGGTCCCAGAAGATGAATCCTGCGCAGGCCGTTCCCAGGATGAGCAGCGCGGCGCCCGTCAGGAGGTCTCCCAGAATCAGCTTGCCGATGCCGAACAGAGCGCAGTAGATGAGGGCGCAGCCGGCCAGCCAGTCGGCGGCGGACCAGAGCAGGTTCTGCTGGGAAGGGGCGGCTTCGAGGGCGGCAATGGGTCCCCAGCCCAGCGCTGCGGGGCGTACTCGCTGGTAGAACCTGCGCAGAGTGGCCTCCGGCTCGGGCGGCGTAAGGAAGGTGGCCGCCACCCAGGCCACGGTGGTGAAAGCCGTGGTCAGAACCATGAGCCAGGCGAAGCCGTGCGGATGATTGGCGTCCAGCGGCCCGGCTGGCAGTTGCGCATCGAACCCGCGCAGCCATTCCACCAGCGGCACCGCCAGCCGGGACTGCAGGAAAAGCGAAGACGCAGCAGACGCCAACATGGCCGCCACTTCCGACCAGGCGTTGATGCGCCACCAGAACCAGCGCAGCATGAACACCATCCCGGCGCCCGCGCCGATGGAGATCAGGAACTTCCACGCCCACTCGATGGAGCTCATGAAGTAGGTAGCCGCCGCCGCCAGCAGGGCCAAGACCACCGAGGCCGCGCGCGACATGCGCACATAGTGGCGTTCGTCCGCGGCCGGCCGCAGGAAGCGGCGGTACACGTCGTTCATCAGGTACGACGCGCCCAGGTTGATGTGGGTGCTCACCGTGGACATGTAGGCGGCGGCAAAACCCGCCAGCATCAGGCCGCGCAGGCTGGCGGGCAGGTGGTCCACCATCACGCGCACGTAGGCGGCTTCCGGGTCCTTGGCGTCCGGATACAGCACTACCGCTGCCAGCGCCGTCAGGATCCACGGCCAGGGACGCAGCGCATAATGCGCCAGGTTGAACCACAGCGTCGCCGCCAGGCTATGGCGCTCGTTCCTGGCCGAGAAGATGCGCTGGGCCACGTAGCCGCCGCCGCCGGGCTCGGCCCCGGGATACCAGCTCGCCCACCAGCTCACGCTCAGATAGACCAGGAACATCAGGAACCAGGAAGAGGACGAGCCCGGCAGGAAGGCCAGGGTGTCGGCGCCGCGGGCACGGTCCATCTCCGTCACCCGCGCCATCAGGGCATCCATCCCGCCGACGGCCCGCACCGCGGCCACGGCCAGCGCGATCACCACTCCCATCTTCAGGACGAATTGCAGCAGGTCGGTCCACAACAGCGCCCACATGCCGCTCATGGCGGTATAGGCCAGGGTCAGGGCCAGGCAAAACATCACCGCATGCAGCTTTTCGATGCCCAGCGTGATTTCCAGGATCTTGGCCATGGCCAGGTTTACCCAGCCCAGAATGATGGTGTTCACCGGCAGCGCCAGATAGAGGGCGCGGAAGGCGCGCAGGAAGGCCGCGGGCCGTCCGGCGTAGCGCAGCTCCACCAACTCCATGTCGGTGAGGACGCCGGCGCGCCGCCACAGCCGCGCGAAGAAGAACACGGTGAGCATGCCGCTGAGGGCCATGGCCCACCACAGCCAGTTGCCGGCAATGCCGTAGCGGAACACCAGGCCGGTGACCAGCAGCGGAGTGTCGGCGGCAAAGGTGGTGGCCACCATGGAAGTCCCGGCCAGCCACCAGGGGACCTCGCGCCCGGAGACGAAGTAGTCCTGCATGCTGCCGCCGCCCCGCCGGTACCAATAGAACCCGATACCGAGGTTGATGGCGAAATAAGCGACGATGACCAGCCAGTCGAGTGCACTCAGTTGCATGCTGGGAAATTCATTCCTGCCGGCCGCGACGGCGTGCTTCCCAATCTGGCCAGATATTGAAGGTCTTCATCTGTTGCTCGAGCCCGCTGTCGCGCAGCAATTGCTCTACCTCGGCGCGTGACTGCCGCGGCGCAATGCGTTCGGGCGCATCCGCGATGGAAAAAGTCGCAACGGCGGCGAGGGCCACATGTTGGCGCAGCCTTTCCAGGTCTAGCTTGTCAAAGGTGTCTGATTGGGCGTGATAGTTAATGAGGTAGTTGTCTTCCTTCTGATTGGCCACCAGTGTGGGCACGCCTTCGAGAAGGAAGTCGAAGTTGTCGGTGCCGATGAAAGCGTCGGTGGTGAGTTCCGCGGCGCCCCAGTGGCGGAGCGGCTCCAGCAACGGCTGCGTCGCAGCGACCAGGTCCTTGCGGCCGCCCAGCGAGAATCCGGTAACTTCCCCGATGCCAGAGTCGAATATCACGACGGCAATGGCCCTGCCGAGTTCCGCGCGATGCTGCTGCGCGTAGGCCCGGGAGCCCAGCAGTCCCTGCTCTTCACCGGAGAAAAGAATGAAGCGAATGGAGCGCGTCGGGCGGGCGCCAGAAGCCTGGATGGCGCGCAGTGCGTCCACCACTAGCGCGGCATTGCAGCCGTTGTCCAGCGCTCCCGTCCCCAGTTCCCAGGAATCGAGGTGAGCGCCGAGCACCACGAACTCGTTCGGCCTTTCCCGTCCCCGGATTTCCCCAACGACGTTGGCCGTAGTGAAAGGTGGTCCGACCCGACTGGGCAGGGAGAACGAAACTTCCACATTCTTACCGGATGCCAGCAACCGGGCGATGCGCAGCCCGTCCTCGCGTGCCAGCTGGACCATGGGCAGTTGGTCGAGCTTCCCGTCATTGACGTTGGTGTGCCGGTAGAGCAAGTCGTGCTCGCGCGTCGAGATGAACGCGATGGCTGCGGCCCGGCCGCGGACAGCAGCCTCTACGATGGCCGGATTGCGCAAATATTCGGCGAAGAGATCGTCCCAGTTGCGCATCGGTTCCGAATGCACCAGCAAAAGAGCGCCGCGCAGGTTTCCTGCCCTTTCGAGTTCCGCCGGGCTTCCCTGTCCCACATCGACGACGCGCGCCCGCACGACGCCACGCGTCGGCGGCGACCATGCCATGGAAACCGCACTCACCTGGAAACGCACGGGAGCGACCACCTCCACGCGCGTGGCGCCTTCCGCCCAAGCCACCGGCATGCGGAAGCTTTCCGTATGCACGTTGTCGGCGCCTGCTGCGCGGAACGCTTCGACTGCCCACGCCACCGCTTGCTTCATCGCGGGAGTTCCCGGCACGCGCCCGCCGATCTCGTCGGTCAGACGACGCAGGTTCTTTTCCAGCAGCGAGGGCTTCAGGGCTTCGTCCCGCACTCGCTCCACGGCGGTCTGCGCGTTCGCGGCCAACGCAACCGCGCACAGCCCAAACGCCAATGCAGTTTTCTTGAACATGGGGCGAGATTAGAACTCAAGACCGCGCAGAAGAGAAGGGGGAAATGGATACAGCAGAACGACGTTTGGGAGCCGGCGCGAGTTGCTCAGCGCAGCTTTACAGGAATGACCAGCTTCTCGGCAGTGTGGGTGGAGGAGAAGGCCGCCACCTTCACGTCTACCAGGCCGGCGGCCTTGCCAGCGGCGATCACGTCCACATCCTTGATGGCGGGTGTGCCTTTGGGCCGGATTACCCAGATTGCGCCCGCGGACTGTAAAGACTTCTTCACCCGCGCGAGCTGCTTCAGCGCTTCCCTGCTTTGGGCGGCGAAGAAGATGAGGTCGGCGTCAGCGGCGAGTCGTGCGGCGGGCGGCGTTTTGAGCCGCTGCTTGAGCGGTTCGAGGAACGCGCCATCGCGCACGCCCAGCACCACCACCCTCGACTCCGGCTTCACGCCCAGCTTGTCCAGCAGGCTCTTGGGATTCTTGATCTTGTCCGCCCACTTTTCGGCCAGTGGCCCGAGGTCAAAGCTGGCAGCGCCCTCCGGAAAGCGAACCTTCAAACTGCCGTCGCGGGCCTGGAGCGAGCGAATCTTGCGAAACGGAATGGCGAGGCGGAAGTCGCCGCGGAAAATGAGTTCTTCGGTTTCCAGCCGCGCCTTGCCCCGGGAGGTCTTGCCGCCGAAGCGTGCCGTGCAGATGGATTCCTGTCCCATGCCTGCCTCGCAGCGTTATCTCGCAGCGTTTATCTCGCGGCGTTATTTCGCGTCCAGAAGACGCAAGGTCTCGAGCACCACGTTGCCCACCACTTCCAGGCTGCGCGGGCTGAGTTTGTCGAGCGTGTCGTCGGGCGTGTGGTGGAAGACGTTGCCGTACCCGTACTCAAGATCAATCAGATCCACCACCGGCACTCCGGCGCGCTGGAAGGGCAAGTGGTCGTCTTCGATGCTGAGCGAACGCCGGAAGAAGTGGACCTGATAGCTGAGCCGCGCCGCGGCCTGCCCCACCAGGTCGAGCAGCCAGGGCGTGGAGTTCTGGTCGCGCTCGATGTTCAGGTCCTTGTCACCCACCATGTCCAGCAACACGAAGGCCTTGATCTTGCCCAGGGTGCCGTCCTTCTGCCAGCGTGCTGCCAGGTGGCGGCTGCCGTAGAGACTGTCGGTGGGCGACCACTGGCGGATGGCTTCTTCGCCGTCCAGCCACACCAGCCACACGCTATAGCCTTCGCGCGGCTTGCCGCGCAGATGATGCGCCAGTTCGAGCAACAGGCCGGTGCTGGAGCCTCCGTCGTTTGCGCCCACGAAATTCTGGAGCGGCAGGTTGGTGTCGTAATGGGTGGCGAGGACCACCACCCCGTCCCTGGTCCCGGGAAACCTGACGATGAAGTTGCGCATGGGCAGGTCGCCGGCGGGAGTGGAGGCCGTAAAGGCGTCTTCCTCCAACTGGTCGCCCTTCAGGCGCTCGCGCAGGTAGGCCTCAAGCCGGCGGTGGCCGGGACTTCCCGGAGGCCGCGACCCAAAGCCCACCACCTCGCGCACGTAGCGCATGGCGCGCTGCGGGTCCACGCGTTGGGGCGAGACCGAGGATGGCGCAGGCGCAACCGCCGGCACGGCCGGCCTGGCTGCAGGGCCCTTCCCGGAGTTCGAGGATGCCGCATCCGGCTGGCTCTGGGCGCAGGCCACCCAAGTCGCCGACGCTACCAGAAGAAGAGCTGCAGCGCGGAGGGGACGCCGGCGCCACAGCCCACTGCGGCAGGCGCCCTGAGGCGTGCGACTCATGCTGCCGCCCGCGCCTTGCGCCGTTTGGGATGGACCAGCCACGCGATCCCGATGCTCAGCAGGTACAAGGCGATCATGGGCGCGGCAAAGATCATCAGGTTCACGATGTCGGTGGTGGGCGTAAGGATGGCGGCCACGATGAAAATTCCCAGCACGGCGTAGCGCAGGTTGTTCCACAGGAAGGCGGCGTCCACCACGCCCATCAGCGCCAGGAAAAAGATCACCACCGGCAGCTCGAACACCACTCCCAGCCCCACGATGACGGTGAGGAACAAATCGGTATATTCGCTGACCGTGATCATGGGACGGAACTGTTCGCCGTATCCGATAAGGAAGTCGAGCGCCGCGGGATAGACAATGCGGTAACCGAAATAGCCGCCGCTCAGAAACAGGAACACCGTGGAAAACATGAAGGGCAGCACGTAGCGCTTTTCGTTGCGATACAGGCCGGGAGCAACGAACATCCAGAGCTGATAAAGAACCAGGGGCGAGGAAACAAAAAGTCCCGCAATCAGACCCACTTTCAGGTAAATGTTAAAGGGTTCGGTTGGGTTCAGATAGACCAGGGTTTCGTCCAGCTTGTGGCGGCGCAGCGCTTCCAGGATGGGCTGCTGC
This sequence comes from uncultured Terriglobales bacterium, assembly GCA_964644115.1. Taxonomy (GTDB): domain Bacteria; phylum Acidobacteriota; class Terriglobia; order Terriglobales; family Acidobacteriaceae; genus CAZXVY01. The sequence continues at coordinate 2,380 of CAZXVY010000091.1, read as the reverse complement.
ATCAGGCCGAAGATGCGCTCGGCAAAACCCCAAGACACCAGGAAGCCGCCAGCCATGCTGAGCAGAGAGTAGATGAGCCGCCGGCGCAGTTCCTCGAGGTGGTCGAGGAAGCTCATGCCGCCCAGTTCCGGCTCCGCCGCGTCCTCGGAAGGGCGAGCCGTCTGGGCCGTATCCAGCGCTGCTTCAGGCATCGCTTGGCTTGGTCTCCGGCTCCTGGGGCGCGGGCCCGGCCTCGCTCGGAGCGGCCGCCATCGCCGCATCGGTCGCGGGCGGAGCTATGGTCCGAGGGGCGGTTTCGTCGTGCTCAATCTGCCGAACCTCGTCTTCGAGCTGGGTGCGGAAGTCACTGCTGGCGCGCTTGAACTCGGACAGTCCCCGGCCGATCTGCCGTCCCAGTTCGGGCAGCTTGCGCGGCCCGAAGATCAGCAGGGCGAGAAAGAACAGAAAGACGATCTCGGTGAACCCGAGGTTCATACAGGGGATGATAGCAGCCCTGGCCAACCAGCCGTTAGCCCCTTGGGGGCGCCATCCCGGCGCGGTGGACGCAAGATTCCGGGGTCAAGACCGGCACCCGCAGGCCGGGAAGCCGCATCTGAGTAACGGAGCCAGCGGGGCTTGCCGCCCGAAAACCGGAGAGCGCACCGAAGCGGGCTGGGGGCAGTTTCGCGCATGTTATACTGCGCCCAGCGGACGGTTGCGCGGGCCGGAACCGCTGTGGAGAGGAAACGGAAGCCCATGTCGAATCGTTCTCGGCTGTCGGTCCTGTTCGTTATTCTGGTTATGCTGGTTTGTGGCTCGCTGGGAGCGCTGTTCGGACAGCGCCTGGGAAGCGCGCCTCCCGCCAGCGACGACGAAATCCGGGAAAACTTGCGCGTTTTCACCCAGGTGTACAACGTGGTGGAGCAAAACTACGCCGAGCCGGTAATCGCCGACAAGGCCATCTACAACGGGGCCATTCCGGGCATGCTGCGGGTGCTGGATCCGCACTCCAATTTTTTTGACCCCAAGTCCTATTCGCTGCTCAAGGAAGATCAGCGCGGCAAGTACTACGGCGTGGGCATGCAGGTGGGGCCGCGCAACAACAAGGTCATCGTGATTGCGCCCTTCGTGGGCACGCCCGCCTACCGCGCCGGAATTCGCCCGGGCGACGTGATCGTGGGGGTGGACGGCAAGCCCACCGACAACATGAGCACCAGCGAAGTGGCCGACCTGCTCAAAGGGCCCAGGGGGACGGTGGTGCGCATCACCATCCTGCGCGAGGGCACGGACGGTCCCATGGAGTTCACCGTCACCCGCGACGAGATCCCGCGCTTCAGCGTGGATGTGCACTTCCAGATCCGCCCCGGCGTGGGCTATTTCCATATTTCCAGCTTCAACGAGACCACGGAGCAGGAAGTGTCGCAGGCCCTGGAGGAGTTCGGCAACCTGAACGGGCTGATCCTCGACCTGCGGCAGAACCCCGGCGGCTTGCTGAGCGAGGGCGTGGGCGTGGCCGAAAAGTTTCTCAAGAAGGGCTCGCTGATCGTGAAGCACATGGGACGCGAATTCAGCGCTCAGAAGCCCTATCGGGCCCAGGAGGAGGACAGCCACCTGAACTACCCCATCGTGGTGCTGGTGAACCGGGGCACGGCTTCCGCGGCGGAAATCGTGGCCGGCGCCATCCAGGACCATGACCGCGGCCTCATCGTCGGCGAGACCACCTTCGGCAAAGGCCTGGTACAAACCGTGTATCCGCTTTCGGAAAACACCGGGCTGGCTCTCACCACCGCCAAGTATTACACCCCCAGCGGGCGCCTGATTCAGCGCGACTACAGCGGGGTCTCGCTCTATGACTACTACTACTCGCAGAACGGCGAGACCAACCAGAACGGGAACCGCGAGATCCGCATGACCGATAGCGGACGCCCGGTGTACGGCGGCGGCGGCATCACGCCCGACGTCAAGCTGCCCGCCCTGCGCACCAATCGCTTCCAGGATTCGCTGGTGCAACGCTATGCCTTCTTCAACTTCGGCAGGCATTACCTCATTCACCGCCACCTGCCGCGCAATTTCGAGGTGGACGACGGAGTGCTGCAGGAATTCCGCAAATTCCTCGACGAGCAGAAAATACCCTACACCGAGGGCGACTTGATGGAATCCGACACCTGGCTGCGTTCCAACATCAAGGCGGAACTGTTTATCGCCGAGTTCGGGCACCAGGAAGGGTTGCGGGTGAGGGCCGAAACCGACCCGCAGGTGGTCAAGGCGGTGGAACTGTTGCCCATGGCCAAGGACCTGGCCGACACCGCACGCAAGGTCATTGCCGAGCGCGGGCAGGGACGCGCGGTGCCGCAGTAAGGCAAGAGGACAAAGGTAAAAGGCAAAAGGAACCAGTAACTGC
>CAZXVY010000090.1:0-9394 GCA_964644115.1 uncultured Terriglobales bacterium | reverse complement strand
GGTGCACACGCTGCGTCAGGTAGTGTGCGTCAAGGGCTGAGGCAGGTGTCAGGAGTCAGGTGTCGGGTGTCAGGAGCAGGAGGCCGTGTGAGTGAGGTCGCCCGCTTCCACACCACAGCCCGCCGCGGCGGACACTTCGTCGAGCACCTGGCGGACGCAGCGCACCAGCCCCTCGCGGGTGAAGGGCTTGTTGAGGACCGGAGCTCCGGGCTGCGAGATGCCGTGTTGGAGCAGCGTGTCAGCGTTGTACCCCGAGATGAACATCACTTTGGCCGCTGGCCGCAGGATGCGCATGCGATCGGCGACTTCCCGGCCGCTCATTCCGGGCAGCCCTACGTCGGTGACCGCCAGGTGAATTTCGCCTGCGTGCTGCTCCGCGATGGCAAGCGCCTCGTCGCCGGCGCTGGCGCTCAAGACTTCATAGCCCTGCTGGCGGAGGAAGTCGGAAATCAGGGGTCGTAGACTTTCTTCATCCTCGATCAGCAGGATAGTTTCCGAGCCCGTCAGGACGCCTTCCGCTCGCGGGCCTGTTGCGGAGCAGGATTCCACGCAGGAAACGAAGGGCAGGTAGATTTCGAAGGAAGTGCCTTTGCCGGGTTCGCTTTCTACGCCGATATAGCCGCCGCTCTGTTTGACCACTCCATAGACCGTAGCCAGGCCGAGGCCCGTGCCCTTACCCAGCTCCTTGGTGGTGAAGAAAGGCTCGAAGATGCGGACACGGGTCTTCTCATCCATGCCCGTTCCGGTGTCACGGACGGTCAGGCGAACGTAGCGCCCTGCTTTGGCGCCGGTGTGGCTGCGCACATAGCCCTCATCGAGATCCACGTTGGCGGTCTCCAGGATCAGTGTTCCGCCCAGGGGCATGGCATCCTTGGCATTCACGGCCAGGTTCATGATCACCTGCTCCAACTGGCCGGAATCGGCGTACACGGAACCCAGCTCCGGAGAGAGCTGTACGTCCAGGCGGATGTTCTCCCCCAGCAGGTGTCCGAGCATTTTCTGCAGACTGTGGACGACTTCATTGGGGTCCACCAGCTTGGGCTCGAGCTTTTGCTGCCGGCTGAAGGCCAGCAACTGCCGAGTGAGGTCGGAAGCGTGGTCGGCCGCGTTCTGCACCTCGGCCAGATCTCCGCGGATGGGGCTGTTCTCATCCAGGCCCAGCAGCGCCACGTCGGTGTAGCCTTGAATGACGGTGAGCAGGTTGTTGAAGTCGTGGGCGACGCCTGCGGCCAGCCGGCCCACGGCTTCCATTTTCTGCGCTTGGCGAAACTGCTCCTCCAGCAGGCGGCGTGCGGTGACGTCTTCCACGATGGCCTCGCATCCGTCCAGGTTGCCGGCTTCATCGTGCACGCGGCGCGCGCTCAGGCGCACGGTAATCACCGAGCCGTCCTTGCGCATCCACTGGACCTCGGCGCCGGCCATCTCACCGGCACCCTGCGTTTCCCGGGTCAACCGGTCTCGTTCTGGCGGGTTCACCCAGATGTCGCGCGTGGTGTTGAGGCGCAGGACGTCCCCCAGCGAGTCATGTCCCAGCATTTTGACCAGGGCGGGGTTGGCATAGAGGATTTTGCCGTCAAAGGTCGCGCGGTAGATGCCGTAGGCCGCGCCCTGGACCAACTCGCGATGGCGGGCTTCGGAACGGAGCAACGCGTCCTCTGCACGCTTGCGCTCGGTGATGTCGCGGACCCCGGCCACCAGGCAAAGTTCGCCCCCCAGCTCCACGGTTTCCGCCGAGATCTGCACGTCGAGCTGCTTCCCGGATTTGGTCTGGAACACGGCCTCATGGTCCCGCACCCTCCCTTGCCGGGAGAGCTGTTCGACCACCGCAGCCCGCCCCCAGGGATCGGCCCAGATGCCCAGTTCCAGGGCAGTGCGGCCAATAACCTCGTCCCGCTCGAATCCAAAAAGCTCCAGGAAGCGGTCGTTGACCGCCACATAGCGGCCGCTTTGCAAGGTACTAATGGTCATGGAGTCGGGCGCCGAGCGGAAGGCCTTGGAGAACTTACGCTCCATGGCGTGCAAGGCCTGCAGGGCCAGTCTTTGACGAACCTGCGTCAGCGCCAGCCGGGCGATACAGCAGAGAAAGCTGGCCGCCCCGATGAGCAGCGCCAGTCCCGGCTGGTTGGGATGGATGTGGTACGCCAGGGCCATGACCAGTACCGGCGCCAGAGCAGGAAGCAGACAGATCCATTGAGCGCCGCGCTGGGACGAATCCAAACTTCCCGCAGATGCGTCTCCCGGCTTCCAGGTGGCGATGCCAATCGTCGCGATCACGAAGGGCAGGCTCCAGGCGAGATCGAACAGGCTGCCTGCCGAGGCGATCACGCCGGCGTACCGTGCATTGCTCCAGAGCGCGCTGCCGATGCAATAGGCCAGAAACATCACCGTCAGGCGGGCGAACAGGCTGCGCATGGGGCCCGCGGGCGTGAACGCAACGCGCAAGACAAAGCCCCCGACTACGCAAAGGTCGAGCACCGAATAGATGTCGTAGCTAATGCTCAGGAGATCCTGACGGGCGGTTCCAGCCAGCGGGAGGTAGTAAAGGAAGTAAAGATACGTGGCGCTGATCACAATGCCTACCTGGGCGAAATCCAGGGTGCGAATCCAGTGGAAGCGTCGTGGCTGGGTACGGCCATCCATAACGATCACCGCCAGCAACGGCAGGTACGCCGCCAGGAAGGGCACGTCACTGGGGGTCAAACCGGGCACGTTCACACCCAGGTACGCCGTGTAGTACATGAGAGCCAGTTGTCCGCCAGACCAAAGCGTGAAGCTCACGGCGAGCAGCAGGCAGAAGCGGCGTACGAAACCCCGCGCCCGTGCGGCCGCCAGGCCATAAGCCAACGCGGCCAGCAGGGCCGCTGCCAACTGAATCAGATCGGAGACCACCTCTGCGAGAGACGTGCTCGCTAGGAGAAACAGGCTGCCGGCGTGGGCGGCCAGGACCGCCAAGCTGAGAGCCAGAGCAACGCGGCTCAGGTTCTCCCCCAGAAGAGTGCTGCGCAGGGGAGGATCGCCGGCCGACAAAGTCCGGACGGGCAAACTGGAAAGCAGGCTCACAACTGACATCGAACAGCTCCTTTAGACTCGGTTGTCTATCTGGTTGGGCTGGTTGGCTGCCCCAGACAACTTCTGTTATCGGTGGTTAGGCTTTTGGTTGGGGGCGGCAGGATCGAGAGAGGGTGACAAGCTTCCTTTGTGGAAGCGTCAGATCCTGCCGCCCATGGTGGTGAGAATACAGGCGCCCAAGCCGCAACTGTAGCGGGGTGGTTACCAAATCTGGGGAGGAATGTAGGGGTTTCCCCCTACAAATCATGATCTGGCGAGGATCAGAGGTCGGTTTGGTGGGAGCCTTCGGAGGTGAGGAGGCCGGCCAGGAGCGCGTAGCGCACCAGTTCCGCCCGCTTGCGGAAGCCCAGCTTCTGGGAAATGCGGGCCCGGTAGCTCTCCACCGTCTTGACGCTGAGGCAGAGTTTTTTCGCAATGGCCTGGTAAGAATGTCCCTGGGCCAGGTAGCGCAGCACGGTCAGTTCGCGCCGGCTGAGCTTGGCCGGCGCCTCCTGCGGAGCGATGTCGTCGAGCAAGCTGGCGGCCAGAGTAGCGTCCACGAAGCGGCGGCCGCGCTGCACCGAGCGCACCGCGCGCACCACGTCCACGTCCGCCGAATGCTTGAGTACGTAGCCCCAGCCGCCGGCAGAGAGCACCGAGCGCACATAGGCGGGATCGTCGTGCATGGTCAGGACAATCACGCGCGTGTTGGCCGATGCTTCCAAGATGCGGGGAATGGCGCGCATGCCGCCGCCTTCCGGCATGGAGAGGTCGAGTACCGCCACGTCGGGCTTGAGCTCGTGCGCCCGGGCCACCACTTCCCTGGCGTCGCCTGATTCTCCCACCACCTCCATGTCTCCTTCAGCGTTGAGGATGGCGCGCAGCCCGGCGCGGACCACGGCGTGGTCGTCCGCCAGCAGCACTCGGATCTTGCGATTCATGCTGCTCCACCCCTAGCCGGCCTTTTCGCCGCCCCAGTTTTCCGGCGGGCGCTCCTGCCCGGCTGGCTTCCCCGGCCCGGTGGGAACACGCAAGCGCGCGCTGGCGCCCGCACCCGGACGGGACACAATTTCCGCCGATCCGCCCAGCAATTCCATGCGCTGGCGGATTCCCAGCAGGCCCAGGCGATTCTCCCGGGCAGCCCGCTGCAGCGTGGTCTGGACCTCGAACCCGGCGCCGTCGTCCGTCACCGCCACCTGCAAGCCTTCCGGCTCCAGCCGGAGCGAAACCTGCACCCCTTTCGCTCCGGAATGTTTCACCACGTTGTTGAGGGCCTCTTGCACCGCTCGGTAGAGGGCGACCTCCACCGTCCTGGACAGCCGCAATTGTTCGAGTCCGTCGGCGGAGAAACGGACCTCTAGTTTTCCGCTGGCGGCGGCGTCTTCCGTCATGCGACGCAGGGCCGGCACCAGGCCGAAGTCATCCAGCACGGAGGGATGCAATCCGCGAGAGATGCGGCGCAGGTCTTCGACGGCGTCCGCGGTGGACTTGCGCAACAGGTCCAGATCGCTCCGCACTTTGTCGAGAGACGGCGCCTGCTGCAACGCCCGCAGTTGCAGCAACAGCGAGGTCAGGGCCTGGCCGGTGCCGTCGTGCAGCTCGCGGGCAATGCGCCGGCGCTCTTCTTCTTCGGCGGAGATCAGGCGCCCCAGCAGTTTCACCCGCTCCTCCTCCGCCCGCCGGGCCTCGGTGACGTCGTTCACGGTGACCAGCAGCCACTGCTCGGGAGGAACGCTGAGCACGTCCCCGTTGAAGAGCACCGTGCGTACCTCGCCCGATCGCGTGCGCATCCGGGCTTCACAGTTCCGGACCCTGCCCTGCGCCCGGATTTCCTGCATCACGCGCTCCCTCTGTTCCAGGTCCACCCACACGCCCAGCTCCAGCGCCGTCTTCCCAACGATCTCTTGCCGGTGTGCGCCGTAGAAGCCGACAAAAGCGTCGTTGACCTCCAGGAAGCGTCCGTCGGTCAGACTGGTAATGACCACCGGGGAAGTACTCTGTTTGAAGGCCAGGGCGAACTTGTTCTCGGATTCGCCCACCGCCTGGGTGGCGCGCTGCAGGTTGATGTGAGTAAGGAACAGGCGGGCGGTGTAACACAGGAACGAAAGACCGACCACCGTGGCTGCGAAGGCGAACTGATCCTTCCCCACCCGCAGCGCCATCAGCCAGGTGAGCAGGGGCAGGAATGCCGGCATGGCGTGGAAGGCCCAGCTCGGCTTCAGCGCCGGTGCATCGCTGGCTATCGCCAGTTCGCCACGGTTGCCTACACCTACCGCCAGTACTGCCGCGGTTCCGAAGGAGAGCGTCCAGGTCAAGTCGAACCACTTGCCGGTTTGGATGACTAGGGTGGAAGTGGAGTGAAAGTAAATGCTCATCCCGGCCGCGTAAATCAGGAAACCACCGCCAGCCTGGCCAGCAGGTCGCGACCTTCCCGGCTGCGGGCACTCGCTGAACCGGTGAGGAGAGCAACCAAGATCAGCCAGTTCTTGGCCTCCGTGGCCTGTCGCATCGCGGCATCGGATACGCCGGGCGAGCTGGGCAGAAAGCTGGGCGTATAGAAGAAAAACAGGTACGCGCTCACCAGCGCGATGCCGAGCTGAATGATGTCCAGCGCCAGCGGCCCCATCTCCTCTCTCTTCTGGGGTCGGAGAGGTACGAAGACCGCCACTAGCAAGGGTGAAAACGCGAAGAAAAACAGGATGTTGACCAGAGAATTGGTGGGGACGGCTACTCCCGTGGTGGATTCATGCCACAACCAGCCCGCCTGGGCCCAAGACCAGAGCCCAAACGAGAGCATAGCGAGCAGGCAGCAATCCCGGACCTGGCCGCGGGTCCGGTACGCCGCGGTTCCAAAGGCTGCCGCCGCCACCAGGCAGCTGGCGAGTTGCAGGCTGTTCGACCAAAGCACTCCCGCGCGTGAGGCGCCCAGGCTGGCCAGTACCCAAACGTGGCCCGCCAGGACCACAAGGGCTGCGACCGCAAAGGCTCGGGAGGACTTCATCGCCTGAACCGCCTTCGGGGGAAAGGCGTTCAGTCTAGTCTCCCCGCGTCGCGCCCACAAGCACACCGGCGAAACCCGCCAGAACGTGGCTGGGCGAAGCGGGAAATCCTTGCTGGCTCGCAGTCGGGCTTGGCGATACAATCGCCGCGCAGCCGTTCCGCAAGCACGCCACCATGGCGAGCGCCACCATGCCCGCTCACGTCCAGAACGCCGGCGCGGTTTCCACCCGCGGCTTCTGGAGCCTGATCGCCGCCCAGTTCCAGAACGCCTTCAACGACAACGCATTCAAGAACCTGCTCTTTTTCCTGATTCTGGGCATGAGCCTCTCCAAGGAGCGGCGCGACCTCCTGCTGCTGGTGCTTGGCCTGGTGTTTGCCACACCGCATCTTCTGTTCTCCATGGCCGGTGGTTTTCTCGCCGACCGCTTCAGCAAGCGCTGGGTAGCGGTCCGCATGAAGGCGCTGAGCGTGCTGGTGATGGCGCTGGGCCTGGCGGGACTGGCCTTCGACAGCCTCTATTTCTGCCTGGCTGCGCTGTTCCTGATGAGCACGCAGAGCGCCCTCTTCGGCCCCACCAAGTACAGCATCCTGCCCGAGCTGCTGCCGGAGAAGCGCCTGTCCTGGGGCAACGGCATTCTGGAGCTGGGGACGTTTCTCGCCGTGCTCGGCGGCATCATCGCCGGGCCGCTGCTGGTTGAGAAGTTCGGCTCGGAGCAGCACTGGTCGGGAGCGATTCTCCTGACCCTGGCGGTGGGCGGCTTCCTGGCCAGCCTGGGCATCACGCGCGTCCCGCCTGCGGACCCGGAGAAAAAATTTAACGTCAACCTGTTCGCCGACTTGTGGAGGCAGGGGCGCTACATCCTTCAAGACCGCGTGCTCTATCTTGCGGTCCTGGGCAACACCTACTTCTTCTTCGTAGCAGCGCTGCTGCAGTTGAACATCCTGTTCTACGGGAAGGACGTGCTGCAGATCAGCGACGTGCGCACCGGATATCTTTCCGCGGCGGTGGCGGTGGGCATCGGGTTGGGCAGCCTGGCGGCAGGCTACCTCTCCGGCAACAAGATCGAGTATGGCCTGGTTCCGCTGGGCTCCCTCGGGATGCTGATCTTCGGGCCGGCGCTTTCGGTGAACGGGTTGTCGTTTCTCCAGGCGGGAGTGCTGCTGGCCTCGTTGGGGTTCTCCGCCGGGTTCTTCATCGTGCCCATCAACGCGCTGCTGCAGCACCGCCCGGCGGAGGACCGGCGCGGCGGCGTGATCGCCGCCACCAACCTGGTCTCCTGGATCGCAGTAGGACTGGCAGCCGGGGTGAACTACCTGCTCACGGCGCAGGCCGGGTTCACGCCGCCGCAGGTCTTCCTGGCCACCGCCGTGCTTACGCTGGCGGCCACCGCCTACGCCGTCTATCTGCTGCCCGACGCGCTGCTGCGGCTGCTGCTCTGGCTGCTCACGCACTCTGTCTACCGCATCCGCGTGGAAGGACGCGACAACATCCCGGCCAAGGGCGGCGCGCTCTTCGTCTCTAATCATCTCTCCTTCGTGGACGCGCTGCTTTTGGGCGCGGCCACCGAGCGCAACATCCGCTTCATCATGTTCAAAGGGGTTTACGACCACCCGCTGGTGAACCCGTTCGTGCGCATCATGCGGGCCATTCCTATTTCTTCGCAACTCCGGCCGCGGGACATGATCCGCTCCCTGCGCGACGCCACCGAGGCCATCCGCAACGGCGAAGTGGTCTGCATCTTCGCCGAGGGACAAATCACGCGCATCGGGAACCTGCTCCCCTTCCGCCGCGGTATGGAACGCATCATGAAGGGAGTGGACGCGCCCATCATTCCGGTGCATCTGGACGAAGTGTGGGGCAGCATCTTCAGCTTCGAGCGCGGACGCTTTTTGTGGAAGGTGCCGGAGCGCATTCCGTATCCGGTTACGGTGAGCTTCGGGAAGCCGATGCCCGCGACGTCCACGCCCATGGAGGTGCGCACGGCGGTGCAGGAACTGCACACGGCAGCCTATCGCTATCATCGCGAGCGCATGCGGCCGCTGCATCGCGGCTTCCTGGCACGGGCGCGCAGACATCCCTTCCGCTTCTTCGCCGGCGATGCCCGTGCTCCACGGGTGAGCTTCGGCGCTGCGCTCACGCGCACGGTTTTCCTCGCCCGCCGCTTGAGCAAAGTCTGGAAGGACCAGGAGATGGTGGGCATCCTGCTTCCGCCCTCGGTGGCCGGCACGCTGGTGAATCTGGCGGCCACGTTCCTGGGCAAGGTGCCGGTGAACCTGAACTACACGGCTTCGAGCGAAATCCTGGCCTCCTGCGCGCAACAGTGCAACCTGAAGACCGTAATCACCTCCAAGGCCTTTCTGGAGCGCGTGCCGCTCCAGGTCCCGGGAAAGACGGTGCTGCTGGAAGAACTGGCGGAGAACCCGCGCTTTACCGAAAAGCTGGCGGCATTCTTCCTGGCCTGGACTCTGCCGGCGATGGTGCTGGAGAAGATGTTGGGCCGCAGCCGCAGCGCTTCGCTCGACGACCTGGCCACCATCATTTTTTCCAGCGGCTCCACCGGCGATCCCAAGGGGGTGATGCTCTCGCACTACAACATCGCTTCCAACCTGAAACAGCTCGGCCAGGTGTTCGCGCTCAATCGCCGGGACCGCATCCTGGGAATCCTGCCCTTCTTCCATTCCATGGGATTCACGGCAACGCTGTGGCTGCCGGCCATCCTGGGCATCGGCGCGGTCTATCATGCCAACCCGCTGGATAGCGGGGCCATCGGCGAACTGGTGCGCCAGTACCGCGTCACCTTCATGGTGGCGACCCCCACCTTCCTGCAGGCGTACATGCGACGCTGCGCTCCGGAAGACTTCGGCAGCCTGCAATTCGTGCTGGCGGGCGCGGAGAAGCTTCCCGAGCGCGTGGCCACCGGCTTCGAGGATCACTTCGGCATCCGTCCGCTGGAGGGTTACGGCTGCACCGAGTGCGCGCCCGCGGTGACGGTGAACACCCGCGACTACCGCGCTCCCGGGTTCCGGCAGGTGGGCGCCAAGCGCGGCAAGATCGGGCATCCGCTGCCCGGCATCAGCGTGCGCATTGTGGACACCGAAACGATGCAACCCGTGCCGCTTGGCCAGACCGGCTTGCTCCTCGTGCGTGGCCCGAACGTGATGCGCGGCTACCTCGGCAAACCGGAAAAAACAGCCGAGGTTTTGCGCGACGGCTGGTATGTAACAGGCGATGTCGCCATGCTGGATGAGGATGGTTTCCTGCAAATCACCGACCGACTCACCCGCTTCAGCAAGATCGGCGGCGAGATGGTTCCGCACATCAAGGTCGAGGAGAAGCTGCACGAAC
>CAZXVY010000089.1:0-9447 GCA_964644115.1 uncultured Terriglobales bacterium | reverse complement strand
CGCTGGCTCGCGCGCGTCGCACCGGCTCGCGCCGCGCCACCACTAGGGGCGACGGTTTTTCCGGCTCAGGCTCGATCGTGGCTACTACCGGCGGCGTAACCTGCAGATTGTTCACCACGGTCTTCACGCCGCGCGCCTGTGCGGCATCGTCCGCAGCGGAGGCGCGCTCCATCTCCGTAGGCACGGTGCCGGACAGCGTCACCACTGCGCCTTGCGTGTTCACTTGAATCTGCTTGCCGGAAATTTTGGGATCTGCGAACAGCCGGGCCTGGACTTCGCTGGTAATCTGCGCGTCGTTGGGCTGGCTGCTGCAGCCCACAGCGGTTGCCAGCACCAGCAAGACCGCCAGCATGGAGACGTAGCGCTTTTCCATAGGACCTCCCCTATTGGGAATGCTGCCGTTGGACACTTAGATGCAGGCCTCTCCTGAAGGGTTTGAACCCATGGGTTACCAATTAGTTGCGCACCAGCCGGGGGTACCGGTTGGGTTTTGGAACCGGGCGGGCCGTGTGATACTTAAGGGGAGCCAGGAAGGGCAGGAAGCATGTTCGTTCAGGTGGAGCGCACCGACGTTGACCCGGCCACCGGGCGATGCCGGTACTACGTGTCGCTGAAGCCTGAAATGTCGCGCGAGGATTCGGAGGCGAAGGTGCGCATCGCGGTGGAAGCCGCTATCAGCGTTTCCGAAACCGGTGACCTGGCCGATGTGAGCTTCGTGGTCCCCAAGAAGTACCGCAGCCAGCAGGCCCTCACCTTTGTGTCCAAGCTCTCCAAGAGCGTCGCCAGCCCCAAGGCGGTCGAGGGAACGGTGAGCTACGTGGCGCCGCGTGTGTTCATCGCCGTCCCCGGCTATCACGGGGACGCGGTCTTCGCCGTCGCTGCCAACCTGGAAGTGGATGCCGCGGGACGCATCATAGCGCTGGAGACGGACTAGAAGAATGTGTGATGTGTGATGTTTGATGTGCGATGTGAAAGACCTCGGCCTGAGCCCTGCTAGGATGCCGGCCGTGGAGCACTCGCCCGAGGTGCTGCGGTCGCGCACCAAGCAATTTGCCTTGCGCGTGATGCGACTCGTGCGCAGCCTGCCCAACACCGCGGAAGGCAGAGTGATTGGCAGTCAGGTGCTGCGTTCCGCAACTGCTATCGGAGCCAACTACCGGGCGGCCGGACGGGGCCGATCGCGCGCGGAGTTTGCCGCCAAGATCGGAATTGTTCTGGAAGAGGCGGACGAGACCGTTTACTGGCTGGAGTTGCTGGTCGAGGGCGGCCTGGTGGCTGAGAAGCGAATGGCGGACCTACTTCGCGAGGCCGAGGAACTGGTAAGAATCTTCGCGGCCATGAAGGGAACACTTAGAAACAAGCGTTCCCGATAACCGCAAATCCAACATCGCACATCAAACATCACACATCACACATCGCACACGTCCCTTCATTTTGCTGCTGGCGCCATCACCGACGCGTGGTGTGCTTCCTGGCGAGCGCGCCGGATGTCGTTCACGTCGCCCATCACAATGATGGCGGTACCCGGCGCCACCATGGTGGTGTGCGGAGGGTTGGGCCAGAAGCGCGAGGTCTTGGCATCGCCCGGCGTCCTCACCGCCAGCACCAGCAGGTTGTGGCGCTCGTGGATTTTCAGGTCGGAGATCATGCGCCCCGCCCAAGGCGAGCCGGCGCTGGCTTCGATGTCCTCAATGCGCAGGGTCCGCGACTCTTCTCGCAGCATCAGGTCGAGGAAGCTGACCACGTTGGGGCGGAGCACTTCGCTGGCCAGGCGCATGCCGCCGATGCGGTTGGGGTTCACCGTGCCGTTGGCTCCCGCCTTCAGGATGCGCTGGGCAAACTTTTCATCGGTGCAGCGCGCCACCACGCGCACGTCCGGCGTCTTCTGCCGCACCATCACGGTGATTACCAGGTTGTCCTTTTCCAGGGGCAGCGCGGCGATCACGCCGCGGGCACGCTCGATGCCGGCCTTGTCCAGCACGTCCTCGTCGGTGGCGTCGCCCACCAGGTAGAGGATGCCGCGGTAATCTTCCCCCAAGTGGTCCAGGGCGTGCTTCACCTGGTCCTCGTGGCTCTCGATCACCACGAAAGGCGTGGCTGTCTTGTGCAATTCCTCCACCGCGTACTGGCCGGTGTGGCCCAGGCCGCACACGATGTAATGGCCGCTGAGCTGGCTGATTAGCTTCTGCATCTTGCGTCTCCAGAAAATGTTGGTGATTTCGCCTTCCACCAGAAAGGCGGTCAGCACGGAAAACACGTACACCGTGATGGTTACTCCGATGAGCACTACGAAGATGTTGAAAATGCGCAGCGCGGGGTTCTGGCTGGTGTCCACGATCTCGCCGTAACCTACGCCGGCCAGGGTAATGATGGCCATGTAGATGGCGTCCAGCAGCGACACACGGCCCCCGCCCAGCAGGCGGTATCCGGCCACGCTGGCCGCTCCCGTGGCCAGCAATACCACCAGCGCCAGCGCCAGCCGGCGGCGAATTTGCAGTGTTCCCATGTTCTCTTGGGGCGGATTTTAGCATGCGCTCGCCGGGCCGCCGTCCGTCGGAACCAGCTACACTACTCCCGATGAACGCTCCTACCCGGGCGACGCGCGCCTTCCCGGACCTCGGGGTTTACGTGCTGGCCGGGGGCCGCAGCAGCCGGATGGGCGCGGACAAGGCCTTCCTGGAGCTCAACGGCCGCACGCTTCTCGAGCGCGCCATCGAAAAAGTCAAAATGGTGATGCCCAGCGTTTGCCTGGTGGGCCCGGCGGAGAAGTTTGCCGCCTTCGGCGCGGTCGCCGAAGATGTGTTTCCTAATCGTGGACCGTTGGGCGCCATCCACGCAGCGCTCTGCCACACCGCCTTCTCCTTCAACCTGGTTCTGGCTGTGGACCTGCCTTTCGTGGACCCTGCATTCCTCAAGTACCTGGTGGCGGAGGCGGTGGCCAGCGGCGCCGTGGTCACGGTGCCGCGCGCCGGAGGCGGCTTCCAGCCGCTGTGCGCGGTGTACCACCGCCGCTTCCGCGACGTGGCCCAGGCGGCGCTGGAACGCGGCGAAAACAAGATTGACGCGCTGTTTCCCTCGGTGGAGACTCGCATCCTCGAGCCAGCGGAGCTGGGACCATTTGCGCTGGGCGCGGCAATGTTCGAGAATCTGAATACGCCCCAGGACCTGGAGCGCGCCGAGCGCAGGTTTGCGCAGCAGGGAAGTTGACGGAAGCAGGGAAGCTGGCCGGCGGAGCAGGCGAAGATGATCACGGAACGCGCGCCCTACATCGATTTTCAGGAAGTCTCGAAGGCCTTCGGGGAAACGCGCGTGCTCGACCGGGTGAGCTTCAACGTCTTTCCCGGGGAAACCGTCTGCATCCTGGGACGCAGCGGCGTGGGCAAATCGGTGTCGCTGCACCACATCATGGGCTTCCTGAAACCGGACTCGGGGCGCGTCATCGTCGCCTTCGAGGACATCACCGATTTTTCGGAAGACGAGCTGCAACGCATCCGCAAGAAAGTCACCATGGTCTTTCAGAACGGCGCGCTCTTCGATTCGCTCACCGTGGGCGAGAACGTGGCCTTTCCGCTGCGCGAGCGCCACGATCTCGACGAGGAAGAGACTTACCAGGTGGTAGACGGACTGCTGGACATGGTGGGTGTGGCCCACATGCGCGAACTTCTGCCCTCCGATCTTTCCACCGGGATGAAGCGCTCGGTGGCCATTGCCCGCGCCCTGGCCGCGCAGCCCGAGGCCATTCTCTACGACGAGCCTACGACCCAGGTGGACCCGATGATGGCGCAACTGCTCGGCGACCTCATCAAGAAGCTGAAGCACCAGCTCAAGCTGACCAGCATCGTCGTCACCCACGACATGCGCCTGGCGCGCAAGCTGGCCGACCGCATCGTCTTCCTGCATGAAGCCCGCAACATCTTCTTCGGCACGCCCGCTGAAATGGAACGCTGCTCCGATCCTGTCGTCCAGCAGTTCCTCAAGCTGGATGAGTTGGTGGTGGCGTGAAGCTCCCTACTTCACCGGAGGACTCATTTCCGCGACGGGCACGAGGAGTTGGTACGGTGTAGGTGCCGCATACACGGAAACGACGAGCGTCGGAACGTATGTGATCTCCTCGTCGTCGTGAGTCCGAGGGGCGTACGCGAGTCGTGCTTCGATTTTCACGTCCCGCGGTGGCCCTTGGGCCATGATCTGCGCGACCACCTCATTTACTACCTCTGCCCGGGGTCTCAGCTGTGCCCCATGCATCAATTGAAATGCGGGCCAGGAAACCTGGAGGCGCTGGATTTCAGCTTCGGCGTTCACGGCGGCATGGACACGGGAATCGTAGACCGGGAGCTTGTTGACCATGCGGGGAATGGTGACCACCCGATACAACTCGAAGCGGTCCGTAGCTTTCGCTTCGCCGACGCGCCCGCCGATTGCCGTCTCGGCAGCCACTGACGGTTTGCCCAGTTCGTCGGTCGGCAGCCGCAACTGCTGAAGCGCGGTCACTATCACTTTAGTGGCGGTCTCTGCATCGGACAGTTTTGTATTGGCGTGCTTTTCAAAGTTCCAGGCGCGGGCGCGATTGACGTACCGCACCTTACCAAGACTCGTGTTGATGCGGACCACGCTCTCTCCAGATTGAATGCGCTCCAGCTTGGCCGGCAAGTCTTTGGGCAGAGGGGCCTCTTCGCGCATGGCGCGGAATACGGCCGCGGCATCCACGCCAGCCGCCCAGTTGCGGCGCTCCTCCACTTTCAACACGGATTCATCCCATGCTGGCAACGCCTTCTCGACAACGGCGCGAACCTGCTCACCGGTGGCCGGTGCCGGCTTTCGGCCCTGGGCTGACAGCCAGCCAGCCAAACACAGAACCGAGAGCCCCACTCGTAGTATTCGGATCGAGTTCGTTTGCATAGTGTTCTCCTATTGGGAAGTGTCGCTGTTGATCACCGTCTCAGCGGCTGGGTTGCAACCGGAAATGAAGATCGCGCCCCAATAGCCGATCGTATTGGGATCGGAAAGCACCCGGTCGTAGCGTTCTGTGCCAATCCTGGACCAGGTATCGGCGCTGTTTGCACCAACGGCATACGCAACCGGACATTGGTCGTCGCTGCCACTTACGTTTGCAATGTACATGTTGTCGAGCCATGCGTCGGCAATGGTGGTGTCGAACGCATCGTCCGCGAAATCCTCGTAGTCGTTCACCATTCCTGACCCGATCCACATCAACCCGTGAAAGCCATCGACTTGGTGAGCCCCTCGGAACGCTCGCCACCGATCGGCCCACTGGTTGTCGTCCATGCTCTGACAGGAAGAGAGGTGGAGAAATTCGAGATCGCTATTCCCGATCCTGCAGTCCCCGCCGCCCGCCTCGTCGACCCGCATGGAGCCAAGGTACACGTTGCCAGTTTCCGCGCCGTGCCATGCGATCAGTGCGGCATCCGCCTCGTCCAAGTGGTTTGTGTCTCGGCCCCAAGTGACAACGTTTTGGTCGGCAAACATGCTGTTGACCATGTTGCCGTTAACCTGGCGCCCGTCGCGGGTGTAGGCCTTCCCGCAATGCCCTGTAATACACCAGCCCCAAAAGGTCCAGCCGTTGTCAGTGATTTCGTCGTACCACGCGTCGGCCATGTTGTCCCACCAATCTCGGGTGGACCCGCCACATCCGCCGTCCCATCTGGTTATGGCATAAACCTTGGCTTCCTGGGCCAGGGTTGGCAGGCTAGTCAGCACGCCGGTGATCAACACGAAGAGCCAGACTGCACCCCTTGCAACCCATGTCCCCGCATGTTTGGTCATAAATCCTCCTTGATCTCATCCGTGCGGATGTGTCTTCGACTTCTTGACCAGCACCAAAGGTCGCTCCCCTCCCGGAGACACCTTAGACTGGGCATCCTCTTCAGGGCCGTTCTGAGGTTTCCTTCCGGGTTCAGCAAGGCCGACTCCTTCGACCACTTGAGGAGGCGACTCTAGCGCGATCGGCTGGTTCGCGCGGAGGGCACGGAGAATTTGTTCCGTGTTCGGAAATTCAAACTAATGAGGACGGTGAAATTTCGCAGCAGCCGAGCGTGCTATACTCAGGAGTTTTGGCGGCCCTAAGTTACACCTGATGAACAAACCGTCCTTCGGCTTGTTCGCCAATCCGGATGTCAGGAGCAGACGCTAGAACCCTTCACTCACCAGCCGCTCCAGCGTGATGTTGCCGGGGACTTCCTCGCCCTTCAACATTTTCTCCGCATACTTGGCGAGGATGTCTACTTCGACGTTCACCGCGTCGCCCGGTTGGAGCGCGCGAAGGTTTGTAGCTTCGTAGGTGTGGGGGATGATGGCGCAGGTGACGGCCGCGCCTTCGATGCGGGCCACGGTGAGGCTGATGCCTTCGATGGCAATCGAGCCTTTGAAGACGACATACTTCGCGAGGCTAGCCGGTATCTCGACGCGCAGCCAGTAGTCGTCGCCGCCTTCGACGCGCGCCAGCTCCAGCAGCTTGCCCACACCGTCCACGTGTCCCTGGACCACGTGTCCGCCCATGCGTTCGCCGGACTTGGTAGGCAGTTCAAGATTAACCAGCGCGCCCTGGGCGATGCGCGCGAACGAAGTCCGGGCAACGGTTTCGGCGGCCAGGTCGGCGCGGAAGCTCTGCGCAGAAATTTCCACGGCGGTGAGACACACTCCACTGACGGCCACGCTGTCGCCCTTCTTCAACTCGCGCGTCACTTCAGACGCGGCGACGGTGAGGCGCCGAGTGCCGCCCGCGTCCTCGAGGCGCGCGATGCGTCCGACTTCCTCGATGATCCCGGTGAACATCTACAAGCCCTCGTAGGGATCGCGCAGGTAGCCTTCGACGGCGAAGTCTTCGGCAAAACGGTGGACGGTGAGCATCTTGATCTGCGCGGCTTCACTCATGCGGCGGAAGCCGGCTCCGGCCGCGAACGGCACCGAGCCCGTGCCCGCGAGAATCTTGGGCGCGTAGTAAAGGAACACTTTGTCCACCGCGCCGGTGGCCAGCGCGGTCCAGTTGAGCAGCGCCCCGCCTTCGATGAGCAGGCTGGTGATTTCCATCTCGCCCAGCCGCTCGACGATCCGGGGCAGGTCGGGGCGGCCGTCGGGCGTGCCCAGCTTCACCTGCTCCACGCGCAGGCCGCGCTCCTCGAACTCCTTCTTGCGTTTCTCCTCGGCAAAGGAGCAGAACACCACCACGTCGCTGTTGGCCGTTTTGGCCACGCGCGAGTCCAGCGAGAGCCGCAGCCGCGAATCCATGATCACGCGCAGCAGCGGGCGCCGCCGCGGGCGGCCGGTGCGGTCGGTGAGCAGAGGGTCGTCAGCAATAATCGTACCCACCCCCACCATGATGGCGTCGGTGGCGTGGCGCAGTTCCTGCACGTGGGCGCGCGCCGGCTCGCTGGTGATCCAGCCGCCGGAAGCGCCGCCGGCGCCCAGCGCCGAGGGATTTTCCGATTCGCCGGGCGGGGGGGCAATCTTGCCGTCGAGCGTCATGCCCGCCTTCAGCGTCACCAGCGGCTTGCGGCTGCGGATGTAGCGGGCAAAGGCTTCGTTGAGCTTGCGGGCCTCGGCGCGACCGACGCCTTCCGTCACCTCGATGCCGGCTTGGCGCAACCGCTCGAGCGACTTCCCATTCACCAGCGGGTTGGGATCGGGCATGGCCACCACCACGCGCCGGATGCCTGCTTCGATGACGCGCTCCACGCACGGCCCGGTGCGTCCTTCATGGAAGCAGGGCTCGAGATTCACGTAGAGGGTTGCGCCGCGGGCCTGCTCTCCGGCTTGCTCGAGCGCCAGAACTTCCGCGTGCTTCACGCCGTCGAAGATGTGGTATCCGCGGCCGACGATGGTAGCATCGCGCACCACCAGGGCGCCGACGCAGGGATTGGGCGAAGTGAGCGCCGTGCCTTCGCGGGCCAGGTCCAGCGCCTGGCGCATGAAGACTTCGTCTTCGATCCGGTTGGCCATCTTCCGCGCGGGAGCGCAGGAAGAAGATTATCCGTACTTCACGATGGCCGCAAACGACTTGGGCTGCAAGCTGGCGCCGCCCACCAGGGCGCCGTCAATTTCGCTCTCCGACATGAGCGTGGCGGCGTTTTCCGGCTTCACGCTGCCGCCGTAGAGAATGCGCAGCTTGTCCGCGAACTCGTCGCCGAAGTTGCGGGCGGCCTCCTTGCGGATTACGTGGTGCGCGTCGGCGGCCATCTGCGGAGTCGCGGTCTTGCCCGTTCCGATGGCCCACACCGGCTCGTACGCCACCGTAAGCCGGGCAGCTTTTTTCCGCGAGATGCCGCGGAAAGCGAGCGCGCACTGGCGGCGGACTACGTCTTCGGTGAGCCCAGCCTCGCGTTCTTCCAGGACCTCACCCACGCAGACGATGGGCGTCAGGCCGGCTTCCAGCGCGCACAGCAGCTTTTTCTGCACCGTTTCGTCGGTCTCGCCGAAGTATTGCCGGCGCTCGGAGTGTCCGATGACCACGTGGGTGCACCCGCTGGCCACCAGCATCCCGGCGGAAACTTCGCCTGTGAACGCGCCCTCTTTTTCCCAGTACACGTTCTGCGCGCCCACGGCAACCTTGGACCCTTGCAGGGCCTGAACGGTGGCTGCGATGCAGACATAAGGAACGCACAGCACGATCTCGTCACGATCGTGGCCCGCCACCAGGGGCAAGAACTCGCGCGCGAATTCCTGCGCTTCGACGGGCGTCTTGTACATTTTCCAGTTGGCAGCCATCAGTTTGGTTCGGGGCATGGGAAGCCTCGGCTCAGCTTGGAATCTCGATGGGTTTGATGAGGATGTCTTCTTCGGGTATGGGAAGGCGATCCTCGATCAGGCTTTCGATGTATAGCTGCATGGCTTCACGCATGTTCTGAATGCCTTCTTCGATGGTCTCGCTCTGAGCGTGGCAACCCGGCAGCGTAGGGCAGAAGGCATGGTAGCCGCCCTCATCTTCCTTTTCGAGAATCACGGTGAAGTGCAGCCCCATCTATAGTTGCCTGCGCGGTCAGTACCGCGCTCTTACCCTTCCATGGTCTGCTTGATCTGTTCGGTCTTTCCCCCGGCACGCCAGCGCTTCATGACCCGGTAGGTGGTCTTATTGACGAAAAGCGCGGCGCTTTGAACGTCCACGGCGAACAGATGGTACTTCATGCCCTCCGGGTTCCAGCCGATCTTCTTGTAGAGCGCCTGGCCGTAGCGCTTGCGCACGGCCGGGTCTTGGAGGTAGCGCACGCAGCCGTGCAGCTTGAACTCGCCGTCCTTGGCTGAGCGGTCGCGGATGGCGCTGTGCACGGTGCAGCGCGGATCGCGCAGCAGATCGGCAGCCTTCAGCGACTTCCACATCATCCCTACGTAGAGCTCGCCCTGCACGAGGAGCGGCTCCACCGGGCTGATACGCGGAGAGCCGTCCTTGCGAACCGTTCCCAGCAGCACCACACCCGATTTGCCGAAAAGCTGCTC
>CAZXVY010000088.1:0-9458 GCA_964644115.1 uncultured Terriglobales bacterium | reverse complement strand
GCAGGTAGGTGAAGGGCAGGGAAGCGATGAAGGCGCGGCTCTCTTCGAAGAGCGCGTCGGTTTCTCCCGGGAAGCCGGCCATCACGTCGGCGCCGATGGCGGCCAGGGGCATCCGCGCGCGCACTTTGCGGATGCGCTCGGCGTAATGCCACGGACGGTACTTGCGGTGCATGGCGCGCAGGATGCGGTCGCTGCCCGACTGCAAGGGCGCGTGCACGTGCTTGGCGATGCGCGGAGAGCCGGCCATCAGCGCGATCAGCTCGTCCGTCCAGTCCATGGGCTCGACGGAACTCAGGCGCAGGCGCTCGAGCGGCGTCTGCTCGAGGATGGCGCGTACCAGGTCCTCGAAGCGCTCCTTAGATTGAAAATCGAGGTGCGCGAAGTCCCGGCCCCAGCGGCCCAGGTTGATTCCAGAAATCACCACCTCGCGATAGCCGGCGTCCACCAGCCCGCGCACCTCGCGCAGCACTTCCACGCGCGGCAGGGAGCGGCTCTGGCCGCGGACGGAGGGAATCACGCAGAACGAGCAGCGGTTGTCGCAACCGTCCTGGACTTTCAGATTGGGGCGCGTCTTTTCCGAATGGGTCCGCGCCTCGAAGACGGGAGCAGCCAGCAGCTCGGTGTGCGCGAAGATGTCGCCCACGAGAACCATGGCCTGATCGGCGACCGGGTGCTCGGGTGATCTGCCGAGCGTCTCAAGAGAAACGAACTGCTTCTCGGGAAGGGAATTGGAACCCGAACCTGCGAGCAGGTCGGCCACCTGGTGTTTGTGCGAGTTGCCCACCACCCAGGAGACTCCGGGCAGGTGGGCCAGTTCCTCGGGCGCGCGCTGGGCGTAGCAGCCGGTGACCAGGATGCGGCACTCAGGATTCTCCCGATGGATGCGGCGGATGGCGGCGCGCACGTCGCGGTCGGCGGAAGCGGTGACGGTGCACGAGTTCAGCACCACCACGTCGGCGCGGCCGGCGTCTTCGGCGCACTGCATTCCGGACGCCAGCAGCCGCCGCTCCAGGGCGGCGCCATCGGCCTGCGTGGCCCGGCAGCCAAAGTTGTGCACGAAGTAGCTGGACACTGGGAGTATTATAACCATCAAGTTCTTCGCCCCCGTTCGAAGCGCAGAGGCCTTATGAAACGGCGAATCCTGGTAGTGGACGACGAAGCGGCCGCCCGGCTGACTCTGAAGAAAGTCCTGGAGATGAACGGATTCGAAGTGGAGACCGCCGGTTCCCTGGCCGAGGCGCTGGTGAAGCTCAACGACGGCCCCTACCACATGGTAATCAGCAACCTGGCGGGCGAAAGCGAGACCGCGGGCCGGGAGGTGATGCGCGCGGCGCAAGCAACGGACTACAACCCCGCCATCGCCCTGCTCAGCCAGTCCATCCAGCGCAACGGGACGGCGCGCGCGGACCAGTCGGTGTACGTCCGGCCGGAGAACACCAGCGACCTGGTGCGCCAGCTCGAAGCCCGGCTCATTTCCCACGAAGACTCGAAGCGCGGCCGGCCCCGCAAATCGCCCGTAAGGGTATCGGAGCTGGAAGGCCGCCCGCAGCGCGCCCGCCGCACCCGTTAGTGTGGAAGCGGGAGTGTGGAAGCGGGCGCCCTCGCCCGCACCTTAAGCTACGCCCGCGCTCCGGCTGCTCCCCGTTGCTGGAAGCAGTTGCGGCACAGCACCGGTCGGCCCTGGCTGGGCCGGAAGGGCACCGTAGTCTGCTGCCCGCAACTGGCGCAGACGGTACGGGTTTCCACCCGCTCCCGGGGGCCGCCGTTGCCGCCCACCGAGGCCACACGCTTGGTCTTGCACGCCCGGCAGTGCTTGGGCTCGTTCTGAAAATGCTTGTCGTGAAAGAACGACTGTTCGCCGGCGGTGAATAGAAATTCGGCGCCGCAGTCCACACAATTCAGTAGCTTGTCGTGGAATTCCATTGAGAGCTCTCCCCCTGCAAGTCACAGCAACTGCCCCTGGGTTCGGCCCACCGCCCATCCTCCCCGCATGGCGGGAGAGGACGCGCGGCCCTGCACCTGCAACTTCCCTCCTGGAATAACGAAAAAAGGGCCGCAGCTCTTCGCTGTGGCCCCTTGTTTTCCCCCTACTCCGCCTCCCGGCGCGCCTTCTTGCGGTTACGTTTGCGCGCCAGAGCCGACTTCAACCTCTTCTTTTCGCCGGGCTTCAGGTAGTAGGAGTGTCGTTTGACTTCCTTGATGATGTCTTCCTGCTGCACTTTGCGCTTGAAGCGGCGGAGGGCATTTTCCAGCGACTCGCCCTCCTGCAATCGGACTTCAGCCAAATTCGATGCACCTCCCCGTCGATCCCGGTAGGACCTATCTGTTATTTCAACCTTTCCCTGGCAAGTCAAGCCGGCGGCGGCCATCGCACCCCACGGTTCGGAACCCACGTTATCGTCCCCCTCTTAAAACGTCAGCCGGGCGGCAAACTGCACCTGCCTGGGCGCATAGGCGTCGGTGGGCCGCCGGAACGAGGCCTGCCGCTGGTATTGCGCCGGAAACGGCAAGCCGTTTACCACGCTGTCCGTCTGCACGAAGCGGGCAGCCCCGGTCAAAAAGCCGTCGTCGCTCACTTCCACGCGCTTGTTGGCGCGATTGAAAGTATTGAAAGCCTCGGCCGTCAGATCAAGCTTCAGTTTGCGGCGCAGCACGATGCGCCGGCTGAGGCGCAAATCCACGGTGGCGTAATCGGGACCCACAAAGGAATTGCGGGCCACGCCGGGAAGCCGGTCGTTGTCGGAGTTGGCGTCGCGGTTGGCGTCCCCGAAGGTGCGCGCGTTCACCGGGCGCCCGCTGCCCGCTGTGACCACCCCTGCCAGCTTCCAGTCGTTGAACAGCCGGCCCAGGCTGGGGCGGTCGCGATGGAACCAGCGCGGCTCGTAAATCCAGGACACCACGAAGCGGTGGCGCTGGTCGGTGACGCTGGAGCCGCGCTCCGCGCGCGTGGCGAAGGAGTTCTGGACCGACCCCGGCCGGCCGGCCACCAGCGCGTCCTGGGTGTCGTCTATGGCCCGGGCGAAGGTGTAGGCCAGGCGGAAGTAGAGCCCGCTGCTCATGCGGCGGCGCGCGGAAATCGTCAGCCCGTGGTAGACGCTGGAGGCCGCACTCTCAAACACGTTAATCGGCCCTACTCCGGGCAGCGGCCGCGCCAGCGGATTGATGCAGGGAGGAAACGGGCAGGTGAACGAGGCCAGGAACTGCCAGGTCGCAAACGACTCCACATCCAGGAATTCGTCGAGAAACACCGCGCCTTCCTCATCGAATACCGGATAAGTGAGCGTCGCCGGCTGCGGCAGGTTGACATCGCGCGCGCGAATCAAGTGCTGGCCGTGGACGTACAGATACGAAGCTCCGATGGCAAAGCGCTTGGCCAATTCGCGCTCCAGCGTGAGGCTGGCCTGATGGACGAAGGGCGTTTGGAAGTTGGGTGCGAAGGCGGAAATCTCGCTGGTCAGCCGCGAAGCCACGCTGGCCGGCGCGGCGCAGGTCGCCGCCTGGGTTCCGCAGACTGCCAACGGGTTGGGATAAGCGGGGAAGAAAGCCTGGTCGGCGAAAATTCTGTTGTCGAGAAACAGATGCGTCCGGGCCAGCCCGTTCTGGGTTTCGATGGCGCTGTTGTAGATCTGCGGAATGCGCGTGTAGAAAATGCCGGTGCCGCCGCGGATCACCAGCGGCCGCTTGTCCCCCAGGGAGTAAGCGAAACCCAGGCGCGGCGCGAAGTTGTTGGTGTCCTTGGGCACGCGGCCGGAATCGGGCCACAGCGGGTTGGAAACCATGCCGTTGCTGCCGAAGGTCTGCAAGTCCCATCGCAGGCCCAGCGTCAGGGCAAAGTCATCGTTGACGCGGATGGAATCCTGCCCGAACAGCGAGTATTCGCGCGTGTCGGGATGGGATTCCGCCGATCCGAAGTTCTGCGAGTAGAAGCGGGGCACGGTGTGCGCATAGGCGCGCAGGGGAGTGATGCGCAGGCCGAAGGTCTGGGGCACGAAGGTGAACGGGTTCACCCGGATGTCGTCGAAGATATACAGGCCGCCAAACAGCAAAGGGAAAAAGTTGGTGATGTGGACCATGCTCAGGTCGCCGCCCAGCTTGATGGAGTGGCGCCGCCCGTCGAAGCTCAGGGTCTCGGCCAGGTGCAGGCGGCGCTCCCGCGTATGCCGCGGCAGAATGGACGAGCGGCCAAAACCTTCCAGCACCCCGCTGACCCGGGTGCGCACCTCGGAGGAATTGGCGCTGGAATCCTGCCGGTCCCGGGAATACTGCACCCGCAAGTGGCTGGTGGTACGGAAAGAGAACGCGCTGGTCAGCGAGAGCGCCACGCTTTCCGTGCTCACTATCTCCTCGCCATTGCTGCTCACGGCCGAGTTGGTTACCGGGCTGGTGGGATCGAGGAAGACGTTGTTCTCGCCGGAGTAGCGCGAGGTGCTGATCCGCCCGGCCAGGTAATGGCGCGGGGAGAGCGATACGTCCAGCTTGAAGAAGCCGGCGTTGCCCAGTTGCGCCGCGCGGAACTCGCCACCCAGGAGGGAGAGTTGCTCGGCGGCGTCGAAAACCAGGGCTTGGTCGTTGAACTCGAAGTCGGCGGGCGTGGGGGTGACCACCAGGCCCCCATCCGGCCCGAAGCGCACGATGGTAGGCACGCGGAAAATGTGCTGGTCGAATCCGCCGAAGTAGAAAATCCGGTTGCGGGCGACGCGCCCGCCCAGCGTGAACCCGAACTGGTGCTGGCGATCGCGCGGCTTGGAGAAGACAAACGGATGCTGCGCCGCTACTCCGCTGTGACGCAGGTAGTAGAACAGGCTGCCGTGGGTCTGGTTGGCGCCCGACTTGGTGACCACGTTCACCACCGCCCCGCCCGCCCGTCCCAGCTCCACGCCGTAAGTGTTGGACGAGACGCGGAACTCCTGCACCACTTCGTTGCTGAACTGGTAGGGAGCGCGGTAGCGGCCTCGCGCCTGGGCAAAAAAGGCGTTGTTGTTGTCGGCGCCGTCCACCAGGAAGCTGGACTGGAACCCGCGCACGCCCCCAAAAGCCAGGTCGCCGGTGGCCGTCGAGTTCAGGCTGCGCGGGTCCTGGGAAACACCCGGCGTCAGCAGGGCCAGGTCCGAGAAGCGGCGTCCGTTCAGGGGAAGATCTTCGATGGCGCGCTGGTCAATCACTGACGAAACCTGCGAACCGGCGGAATCCACCTCCGGCGGCTGGGCTTCCACGGTCACCACCTGCTGCGGCCCGGTGACGGTGAGCCGGAAGTCCAGTTGCACCAGTCCGCCTACCTCGAGCTTCAAACCGGTGTGGCGCTGTGTGGTCAGGCCCGCCGCCGATACTTCAATCGCGTACTCGCCCGCCGGCAGGAACTGGAAGCTGAACATGCCCTCGGCGTCGGTCTGGGTGGAGCGCTCCACGCCGGTGCGGCTGTTGACGGCTTTAACCTGGGCGCCGGACACGCGTGCACCCGTCGGGTCAAGCACCGTGCCCCACACCGCGGACGTGGAACCGTCCTGCGCGAAACTGCTTGCCGCCGGCATCATCAGCAGTCCGCAAAGGACAACTGCGAGAATCGTCTTGCCCCTCATTTCGCCATCCACTGCGCCTGGGGCCCGGAGAACCATGAGGAAAACCCCCTGGAAAACGAGCACCCTGATAGCACGCTTCCCAGTCTGGGCCGGGGAAAGTTTGTTTTTGTTCCGAAAGCGGAACAAGCCCGGCGACCGGGCCCCTCAAAGCCGCATGAAATCAGGGTTTTCGTGGCATGGGGTTGCTTCCCCTCCTCAGCTCCGTATGGCCGTTCTTGTTCCGAAATTGGAACAAGGGGGCAACAGCCCCCGTTTGGAAGTCGGCCGCGCCTGCGGTCGGATCCAAGGAAATGCCTGCGCCATCCGTTTGCCGCGGCCTTCTCCGCGTGATAGTTTTCTCCGTTCTCCGGAAAGATCATGCTGCGCAGCTACAAGGGAATTTCACCGCAGGTGGCAGCGTCCGCCTATGTGGACGAGTCGGCGCAGGTCATCGGTGACGTTACCCTGGGTGAGCATGCCAGCGTGTGGATGAACGCCGTGCTGCGCGGCGACGTGGCCGCCATCCGCGTGGGCGCGAACTCCAATATCCAGGATTGCTCCGTGCTTCACGGCATGCGCAACAAACACGAGGTCGTGGTCGGCGAGTGGGTCACCGTGGGGCATTCCGTCACGCTGCACGGTTGCACCATTGCAGACCGCTGCCTGATCGGCATGGGAGCGGTGATCCTGAACGGCGCCCGCGTGGGCGCCGGCTCCATCATTGCCGCTGGCACCGTCATCCCCGAAGGCACACAGGTGGCAGCGCGCTCCCTGTGGATGGGTGTCCCCGGCAAGTTCCGAAAATCCCTGGGCGACGCCGACCAGGAAATGATCGTGCGCTATGCGCGGAATTATCTGGAGTATAAGGAACAGTATCTGCGGGCGAGAAAGCCCTAACAAAGCAGATCCCTCGCTGCGCTCGGGATGACAAAAGGAAGCGTACCTGCGGGAGAAGAAGCAGAGCAGGTAGAATGAATGGCGGAGAACGCCCATGAAGCTGAAGGTCGTGGTTCACGAGGCAGAGGAAGGTGGTTACTGGGCCGAGGTGCCTGCCATCCCAGGCTGTGCCACACAAGGCGAGACCTTTCAGGAACTGCTGGCCAATATTTATGAAGCCGTCGAGGGATGCCTGGCGGTCGATGTGCAGCAGGTCCAACAGACGGACCGTGATCAGGTGATCGACATCGCCATATGAAGGTGCTTTCGGGGAAGGAACTCGCCCGACTCCTCGAGCAGCACGGCTGGAAGCTCCTACGCATTCAGGGCAGTCATCACATCTACGGCAGGCTGGGTAGCGTGGTCCGGCTTTCGGTTCCCATCCACGGCAACCGGCCCCTCAAGATTGGTTTGCTGAAACATCTCCTCAAGATGGCCGAGATAGACTCGGTTGAATCTCCGAAGAAATGATCAAGGCCATCCGCGGAACTCGCGACCTTCTGCCGCCGGAGACGGCGCTGTGGAACTTTGTCGAGGCGGCGGTGCGCGACGTCTTTCGCGCCTACAACTTCCACGAAATTCGCACCCCCGTCATTGAGGATTTGCAACTCTTCCAGCGCTCCGTGGGCGTCGAGACCGACATCGTCTCCAAGGAGATGTTTGCCTGGGAGGATCGCGGTCGCGGGCAGAGTGAAAAGGGCCAAATGCTCGCCCTCCGTCCGGAGAACACCGCCGGCGTTGTCCGCGCCTACATCGAGCACAAGCTGTGGGAGCGGCCGGGGTTGCAGCGGCTGTACTATCTCGGTCCGCAGTTCCGGCGGGAGCGTCCGCAGAAGGGGCGCTACCGGCAGTTCTACCAGATCGGTGCCGAGGTTATCGGGCCGGCCACCGCGGGCAGCGAGTCGCCGGCGGTGGACGCAGAGGTCCTGGAGATGCTGGCCACGCTGCTCGACCGCGTGGGCATCAGCGGCTGGACGCTGGAGCTGAATTCGGTGGGCTGCGAGCACGACCGTCCCCGGTTCAACGCGGCGCTGCGCCAGGCGCTGGCCGGCACGGTAAAGAAGATGTGCGCCGACTGCCAGCGGCGGGCAGAGACCAATCCGCTGCGCGTTTTCGACTGCAAGGTCCCCGAGGACCAGCCCATCATCGCCAAGCTGCCGCGCTTGATCGAATTCCTCGACGACGCCTGCCGCGCGCACTTCACCGAAGTGCAGGAAATCCTGAAGGCGGTGGAAGTCCCGTTCACACTCAATGACCGCCTGGTGCGTGGCCTGGACTACTACACCCGTACGGCGTTTGAATTCACGCACGGCGCGTTGGGAGCGCAGAACGCCGTCCTGGGCGGCGGCCGTTACGACGGGCTTTCGGAATCCCTGGGCGGCCCGCGCGCACCCGGCATCGGGTTTGCCATCGGGGAAGACCGCCTGGTGATGACGCTGGCGGAAGCTGCGCCTGCCGTGGGCCACACCCTCGAAGCCTACATCGCGCCCCTGGGTGCGGGCATGAACCGCGAAGCCGCGCGCCTGGCCCGTGAACTCCGCCGCCACGACCTGGTCGTCGAACTGGGCGACGAATCGTTCCGGCTGAAGAAATCCCTGGAGACCGCCAGCAAGCTGGGCGCTCGTTTCGCTGTCATAGTGGGAGAGAACGAAGTCAAGTCGGGTGAATTCGCAGTGAAGAACCTGGCCACCGGCGAGCAGGAGAGCGTGCCACGGTCTGAACTGGCTAAGAAGCTTCGTGGCTAACCAGGTGAAAACTGGCCAGAGTTGGGATCGACTAAGTCCTGGACTTAGTACAATGCGCCCTACGAGGAAATCGGAGGTCGCGTGGCGTGGCGACGGTTGCACCGCTGGCTCTACCGAGGGCACCGCCCCAATGCCTTGGCTCGCGCGCTCAACCGAGGCTGGGCAGCCGTGTATGCCCTCGGCATCGCCCCGAATTACTTAGTCACGTTAGAAGTGGCGGGGCGTCGATCGGGGCGTGCCATCTCCTTCCCTCTGGTGATGGCCGTCGTGGACGGAGAGCGGTACCTCGTCTCGATGCTTGGCGCCGACGTGGCCTGGGTTCGGAATCTTCGGGCGGCTGACGGCCATGCTCTGCTGCGCCACGGACGGACCGAGCGAGTGCGACTCGAAGAGATCGCGGTGGAGAAGCGTGGTCCCGTGCTCAAGGCCTACTTGAAGCGAGCACCCGGAGCGCGGCCGCATGTGGCGGTGGACAAGGATGCGCCGCTCGAGAAGTTCGAGGCCATCGCCGCACAGATCCCGGTGTTCCGCGTTCTTGCCGCTGGCTAACACTTGTTAGGGTGCGACGGTTGGAGCTTGCAAGATAAGTTTCGCTGGTAAGATATTGAAAAAGCGGAACAACATACAGTCATGAAGGTAAACATCCATTACGCCAAGACCCACCTCTCCAAACTGCTGGAAAGGGTCCAGCTTGGCGAAGAGATTGTGATCACGAAGGCAGGTAAGCCGGTGGCCACGCTGGTTCCCATTCCAGATGTGCCGCGATGCCGCACCCTCGGCAGCGCCAAGGGTATGTTTCAGCTGTCGGATGACTTCGACGCGCCCCTGCCGCCGGAGATCGAGAACGGCTTTTGGAAATGATAGGGAGGCTCCTATGTCCGCAAGCCGTGAAGGTGTGAAGGCTGGCATCAGCTTCGGGTGCGCGCTGGCCATTGTGATTTCCTGGAGCCAGAACCACTCCATCCTCTGGGCCATCGTCCACGGGTTTCTTTCCTGGCTGTACGTAATCTGGTACGCCGTCACGAGATAAGGCAGTCTCGTCCGGCAACGCCCACTCGGGTTCTATAATTGCCGGTTCGCTCCCAAGGACGAAAACTCTTGCTCGACTTTCTCGGCGATCTGCGGCGCACCCACACCTGCGGCGCGCTGCGTCCCGCCGACGCCGGCACGCGCGTCGTCCTGATGGGCTGGGTGAACCGCCGCCGCGACCTCGGCCACCTGA
>CAZXVY010000087.1:0-9472 GCA_964644115.1 uncultured Terriglobales bacterium | reverse complement strand
AGGAAGTTCTGGTTGTTGATGCCGGCCAGGCGGAAGCTGAGCTGCTGCCCGTCCACCGTCCGCTTCCACACCAGACCGGTGTGGCAGAGCGTTCAATAGGTGACCACGATGGGCAAGCCCGCCAGGTCGTCGTTCACCAGGTGGTGATAGGCCATTTCGCGGATGGGATAAGCGCGCGCCTGCTGGCCGTGACGCACGGCCAGCACCATGTCGCCGGGTTCAATGCTGGCCAGCGACGCGGGAAGATACTGCGGCTCCTGGATGGGGGCGAACACACGCTCGAACACATTGACGCGCGCGGCCACGGCGGCGGCGGAAACCAGCAGCATGCCGAAAACGAGTCCGAAGCGGCGCAGCCTCTTGCGGCGCGCGCCTTCGGCACGCCAGAGCAGGGCTGCCGCGAGAGCAGCGGCCGCCGCAAATACGATGGTCCACACCGGCGCCCAGCGCAGGAAGGTGAGCGCCACAAACAGCTCCTGCGGGCCCTGTGCCCGGAAAGGGCGGATGACGTAGGCGGGCACCGCGTCCAGCGCCACCCCGGCCATTACCAGCACGACGAAGAGCACGGTCCAGAAGCGGGTGCGCATGGCAGGCCTCATGATATGAGAAAAATGGGATATGAGAGAAATGATATGAGAGAAATGTCATTTCCGTCACCCGGGTTCTGCGGAAACCCTTTAACCGTCCTGTAACAAACCCCTGCTAGCCTGCGCCCATGGGTGACTCCCTCACCGGCGCGACGCCCGGCACGCCGCCCGGTACGCCGCCCGGCACGCTGGGCAGCGGCGCGCAACCGGCGCCGCGAGGGAAAGCCGCGGCGCGCAGGGCGGCCCGCCGCAGGAGCGCGGTCGGGCGGCTGGCGGACGGCATGTTTCGCTATGCCATGCTGGCCTGCGCCCTCTCCGTCGCCGGCGTGCTCGCCCTCATCGTCTTCGAGCTGGTGTCCAATTCGCGGCTCTCCATGCGGGAGTTCGGCTGGCAATTCTTTACCCGCGAAGTCTGGGACCCGGTGATGGGCGAGTTCGGCGCGCTTTCCTTCATCTACGGCACGGTGGTTTCGTCGCTGCTGGCGCTGTCGCTGGCGGTGCCCCTGGCGGTGGGCGTGGCCGTCTTCAACACCGAGATCTGTCCGCGGGCGCTGCGCGGGCCGCTGGCCTTCTTGAGCGAGTTGCTGGCCGCCATCCCCAGCGTGATCTACGGGCTGTGGGGCATTTTCGTGCTGGCGCCCCTGCTACGCGAGCACGTGCAGCCCTGGCTGGCGCGCAACCTGGGATGGACGGGCCTGTTCGAAGGGCCTCCGTACGGCATCGGCATGCTGGCTGCGGGAGTGATCCTGGCCATCATGATCGTGCCCATCATCAGTTCCATCACCCGCGAAGTGCTGACCGCGGTGCCGCGCGCGCAGCGGGAGGCCGTACTGGCGCTGGGCGCGACGCGCTGGGAGATGATCCGCATGGGCGTACTGCGCAACGCGCGCGCCGGCATGGTGGGCGCCATCATCCTCGGCCTGGGACGGGCGATGGGCGAGACCATGGCGGTGACCATGGTGATCGGCAACCGGCCGGAGATTGCCAAATCGCTGTTCGCTCCCGGATACACCATGGCCAGCGTTCTGGCCAACGAATTCGCCGAAGCCACCGAAGACCTGTACCTGAGCGCGCTGATCGAGGTGGGGCTGGGCCTGTTCCTGGTAACCATCGTTGTGAACGGGCTGGCGCGGCTGCTGGTGTGGTCGGTGACGCGCGGGATTCCAGCGAGGGTCCATGCAAACTGAAGACAGCGCGCGCAGGCGTTCCATCAGCCTTCGCCGCCGCGTGAGCAACGGGCTGGCTACCCTGCTGGCGGGCGCGTCGGTGGTGCTGGTGCTGGCGCCGCTGGCAGCCATCTTCGGTTACCTGCTGTACCGCGGATTCGGCGCCGTGGACCTGGCTTTTTTTCTGGAGACGCCCAAGCCGGTGGGCGAGGCGGGCGGCGGCATGGCCAACGCCATCGTGGGCTCGGGCATCATCCTGGGCATTGCCAGCACGCTGGGTGTGCCGCTGGGCATCGGCACCGGCATCTACCTGGCGGAGTACGCGCGCGGGCGCTTTGGCGACTTCATTCGCTTCCTGGCTGACACCCTGAACGGAGTGCCTTCCATTGTGATCGGGTTGGTGGCCTACTCGCTGGTGGTGCTGCATCAAAAACATTTCTCGGCGCTGGCCGGGGGCGTGGCCCTGGCCATGATGATGATCCCCACGGTGGCGCGCACCACGGAAGAGATGCTGCTGCTGGTGCCGCAATCGGTGCGCGAGGCGGCGCTGGGGCTGGGTATCCCGCAATGGCGCACCACCCTCTCAGTCAGCCTGCGCACCGCCATGCCGG
Organism: uncultured Terriglobales bacterium; assembly: GCA_964644115.1. Taxonomy (GTDB): domain Bacteria; phylum Acidobacteriota; class Terriglobia; order Terriglobales; family Acidobacteriaceae; genus CAZXVY01. The sequence goes on along the minus strand of CAZXVY010000087.1, from coordinate 7,108 downwards.
GGGTGATTACCGGAGTGATGCTGGCCTTCGCGCGGGTGGCGGGTGAGACCGCGCCCCTGCTGTTCACCGCATTCGGCAATCACTTCTGGAACCTGGACGTGAACCAGCCCACCGCGGCGCTGCCCTTGCAGATCTTCGTCTACGCGATTTCTCCCTTCGACGAATGGCATCGCAAAGCGTGGGCGGGCGCGTTGGTTCTGATCGTGCTGATCGTGGGGACGGTGAGCGTGGTGCGCTGGGTGGCAGACCGCGGCATCCTGCGGGGAGCGGAGTAAGCCATGGGCGTGGGCATCGAGGTGAAAGGCCTGAACGCCTGGTTCGGCAAGACCCAGGCGTTGTACGACATCTCCATGAACGTGGCGGCCAACCATGCCACGGCCATCATCGGGCCGTCGGGCTGCGGCAAGTCCACCTTCATCCGCTGCCTGAACCGCATGCACGAGACCCATCCCGACGCCCGGGTCTCGGGCGCGGTGCGCATCGGCGAAACCGAGATCTACAGCAACGGTACACCCGCGGTGGAGGTGCGGCGGCGCATCGGCATGGTCTTTCAGAAGGCGAACCCGTTTCCCACCATGTCCATTTACGACAACGTGGCCGCGGGGCTGACGCTGAACGGCGTCCGCGACCGGCGCCTGGTGCAGGAGGCGGTGGAGCGCTCCCTGCGGCAAGCCGCGCTCTGGGACGAGGTGAAGGACGACCTGAGGAAGAAATCCGGCGCCAGCCTTTCCGGCGGTCAGCAGCAGCGGCTGTGCATCGCGCGGGCGCTGGCCGTGGAGCCGGAGGTGATGTTGATGGACGAGCCCGCGTCGGCGCTGGACCCCATCTCCACCGGAAAAATCGAAGAGTTGATCTTTCAGCTCAAGCAGGAGTACACCATCGTGATCGTCACTCACAACATGCAGCAGGCCGCGCGGGTGGCCGAGTTCACCGGATTCTTCCTGCTGGGCCGGCTGATCGAGTTCGACCGCACGCAAACCATCTTCACCAACCCGTCGCACAAGCAGACGGAAGACTACATCACCGGAAGGTTTGGATAATGCGCACTCGATTTCATCAGGGACTGGATGACTTGAAGGAAAAACTGCTCCGCATGGGAGGCCTGGCGGAGCAGGCGGTGGAGCGTGCCACTCAGGCCTACCACCGGCGCGACCTGAAGCTGTGCCAGGAGGTGCTCGCCGGGGAGCGCGCCATCAACCTGGCGGAGCGCGAGATTGACGAGCTGGCGCTCGACCTGCTGGCCATGCAGCAGCCCATGGCCGTGGACCTGCGCTTCATTATGGCGGTGATGAAGATCAACGCCGACCTGGAGCGCGTGGGCGACCAAGCGGTGAACATCGCGCAGCGGGTCATGGACATGGCCACTCTGCCCGCAGCCGACCTGCCCATCGACATTCTGCGCATGGCGGCCACCTCGGCGGGCATGGTGCGGCGGGCGCTGGAGTCGTTCGTCGAGGCCAAACCGGAAATTGCCGAGGCCGTCCTCAAAATGGACGACATTGTGGACCGCATGGAAGACGAAATCTTTTTGCGCATGGTGGAAAAGATGCGCGCCGATCCCGAGGTCACCCGGCAGGCGCTGGACGCGCTGCTGGTGGCCCGCAACCTGGAGCGCGTGGCCGACCACGCCACCAACATCGCCGAGGACGTGATCTTCTGGGTCCGGGGCGCGGACGTGCGCCATCACCAGAGCGTGGCGGAGGCGGAGTAGCTCTTGTCTCTGAGTAGAATACGTCCATGAAGCGGATGGTGTACGTGGTGGAGGACGACGCCGACATCGCGCGCCTGGTGCGCCACCACCTGGAAGGCGCCGGGTTCCAGGTGCGCACCTTTCCTTCGGCGGCCGGCGTGCTGGCGGATGCGGAAAAGCACCCGCCCTCGCTCTTCCTCCTGGACATCATGGTGCCGGGCGGCGACGGCCTCGAGCTGTGCCGGCGCATCCGCCAGAAAGCGCCCCTGGCCATGACCCCGCTGATGTTTCTAACCGCGAAAGGCGGCGAGGCCGACCGCGTGGCCGGACTGGAACTGGGCGCCGACGACTACATTACCAAGCCCTTCGACATCGAGGAGCTCAAGCTGGCCGCTTCCCCCCGCCGTGATCGAGGCGGGTGAAATCGCGATTGATACGGGCGCCATGGCCGTCACCGTCCGCGGCAAGCCGGTGGAAACCACGGCCACGGAATTCCGCCTGCTGGCCCACTTTGCGTCGCATCCGGGACGGGTCTTCACCCGCGACCAGTTGCTGGATGCGGTGTGGCGCGAAACGGCGTTTGTGACTCCACGCTCGGTGGACGTCTACGTGCGCCGCCTGCGGGAAAAGACGGAGCGCAATCCCGAAGACCCGCGTTACCTCAGGACCATCCGCGGCGCGGGATACAAGTTCGAGGTCCCGAAGTGAGGAGCCGGATCTTCTTCAAGCTGATGGGAGCCTTCCTGGCGGTGATCGTGGCCGCCACCATGACGTTGGACGTGACCGTCCGCCGTGCCTGGGAAAACTCTCTGCAGGGCGAGCTGGAAAATGCGCTGTTGGAAAAAACGCGGCTGTTTGCACTGCGCGTGGAATCCGGCGCATCTACCTCTCCCCAGCAGATCGCAGGCGAGGTGGCGCGCGCGGCCAATGCCCGGGCCACCATCATCGAGCGCTCCGGCCGAGTAGCAGCCGATTCCGAAGCCGACCCGGCCACCATGGAGAACCACGCCGGGCGTCCGGAAGTGGCCGCGGCGCTGCGCGGCGAAACCGGCATGTCGGTACGGCGTTCGCAGACGCGGGGAATCGAATTTCTGTATGTAGCCGTCCCTATCTCCATGGGCGCGGTGCGGCTGGCGTATCCGCTGGAAGCCGTCCAGCAGGCGCGGGAACAGGTGCGGCGTACTTTGCTGGAGGCGTCGGCGCTGGCCTTGCTGCTGGCCCTGGTGCTGGCGGGGCTGGCCGCGCAAACCATCGCGCGGCGCTTGCGCCGCATCACCGATTTCGCCCAGCAGGTGGCTTCCGGCAACCTGATGGCGCGCGTGGCCGAAACCGGAACCGACGAGATTGCCCAGGTGGCCGCTGCCCTGGACCGCACGGCCCGCACCCTGGAGCAGAACTTCAGCGAACTCGAGCAGCGCCGGCTGCAGATGGAAACCCTGCTCAACAGCATGGCCGAGCCGGTGGTTGCGGTGTCGGAAACGGGCACGGTGCAGTGGGCCAACGGCGCTATGCAGCAACTTGCCGGCGGACGCGCCCGGGCGGGCACCGCGCTGGTGGAGCTGGTGCGCGATCCGGATTTCCTGGCCGCGGTGCGCGGCGCCCTGGAACAGCGCACCACGGCCACGGCGCGGGTGCGGTCGGCGGCCCCGGGCCGCGTCTTCGACCTGACGGTGGCGCCCATGCCCACGGGCGCGGTGGCGGTGCTCCACGACTTGACCGAAATCGAGCGCGTGGAGAAGACGCGGCGCGACTTCCTTGCCAACGTGTCGCACGAGCTGCGGACGCCGCTCACTTCCATCAAGGGCTACGCGGAAACTCTGTCGGACTCCCTGCCCGACAACGGACACACCCGGGAGTTTGTGGATGTGATCCGCCGCAACGCCGAGCGCATGGCGCGGCTCACCGAGGACCTGCTGGTGCTGGCCCGGGTGGAGTCGGGCGAGCAGAAGCTGGAACTGGAATCCCTGCCGGCGCGCGCTCTGCTGGAAGATGCTTTCGCTGCTTTCCGCGAGGAGGCCAGGGCGGCTGGGGTCGAGCTGGCGGTAACGGAGTGGAGCGAGCAACCGGTGGCGGCCGACCGCGACGCCTTGCAACAGGTGTTCGGCAACCTGATCGCCAACGCCGTCCGGTACGCCGCCTCCGGAAAGCGAATCGAGTTGGGGGCCCGGCCCCGGGACGGCGCCGTGGAGTTCTACGTGCGCGACTTCGGACCGGGCATCGCATCGGAGCATGTGCCCCGTTTGTTCGAGCGCTTCTACCGAGTGGACAAGGCTCGTTCCCGCGAAGGTGGCGGCACCGGCCTGGGGCTGGCCATCGTGAAGCACATCGTGCTCAACCACGGCGGGACGGTGCGCGCGGAAAGCGAACTGGGTCACGGCTCCACGTTTTTCTTTACTCTGCCCAGAGGGGGCAAGTCCGGACCGGCGCGGGACGCGTGAATTCATCAGAAATTCAAGCCTGCGTAATTTCCCTTTGAAGTTTGAACGGCGGCTGTTCCGACATAACTTATTGATTCCTGGTCGGGGCGGCGGCAAGATGCCGCCGCGACAGCCGGCGGGGACGCCGGCGCTACCGAACTTTTCCACAGCCTGCTAGTGGCCTGTAACCGTCAATTCACTCTGCTGTAACCCTCCTTTAACAGAAACCCGCTTTAATCCAAGCAACAAATAAGGAGGGATTGTGATCAAGGTCTGTCAGTGCTTTCTGGCCGCGCTGCTGCTTACCGGGTCTGCCGTGGCGCAGACCACGCTGAACGGGGCGGGCGCGACGTTCCCGTATCCCGTCTATTCCAAGTGGTTCAGCGAGTACAACAAGAAGCGCCCCGACGTGCGCATCAACTACCAATCCATCGGCAGCGGCGGCGGCATCCGCCAGGTGCTGGCCGGGACGGTGGACTTCGGCGCCACCGACGGGCCCATGAGCGACGGCCAACTCCGCCAGGCCAAGAGCAAGATCCTGCACATTCCCACGGTGCTGGGCGCGGTGGTCCCGGCCTACAACGTCCCTGAAGTGAAGGGCGAGCTGAAGTTCACTGCGGAGGCGCTGGCGGGGATTTTTCTGGGGCGCATCACCTCCTGGAACGCCAAAGAAATCGCCGACGCCAACCCGGGCGTGAGCCTGCCCAACCAGCCCATCATCGTGGTGCACCGCTCCGACGGCAGCGGCACCACGTTCGTGTGGACGGACTATCTCTCCAAGGTCAGCCGCGACTGGGAAACGGCGGCGGGCCGGGGAACCAGCGTGCGCTGGCCGGTGGGCCTGGGGGCCAAGGGCAACGAGGGCGTAGCCGGAATGATCCGGCAACTGGCGGGCGCCATCGGCTACGTGGAGTTGATCTACGCCGAGCAGAACAAGATCGCCTACGGCAGCGTGAAGAACGCGGCCGGGGCTTTCGTGCGGCCGAGTCTGGCGAGTACTTCCGCAGCCGCGGCCTCGGTGAAGAACATGCCGGCGGACTTCCGGGTGTCCATCACCAACCCGCCGGGCAAGGATGCTTATCCTGTCGCCAGCTTCACCTGGCTGCTGATTCCGGCGCAATCGGCAGACGCGCAAAAAGGTAAGATTCTGGCAGACTTTTTGGCCTGGATGCTGGCGGACGGGCAGCCGATGGCCGCGCAGCTCCACTACGCGCCGCTGCCCAAAGAGGTATCGGACAAGGTGCGTGCCGCCATCACTCAGGTACGCTAGGCAGGCAGCAGAAAGACAAGCAGAGCGGTAAGGCAAGAATCCGGCGACGGAACCGGATCAGCCCAAGGAGCGAGCCGATGAATGCGAGGGGAAGGGCAGGGTGTGTGCTGTTGCTGGCGTCCCTGATGGCCACCACGGCCGTCGCCGAGAAGAAACCCAAGCCGCAAGCCGCCACGGTGGAGGAGGTGCGCGCGCTGCGCGAGTTGCTGGAAGCCCAGCGCGAGGAACTCCGCCAGTTGCGCGAGGAGGTGCGGCAAATGCAGACCCAGCGCACCCAGACCGCTGAGGCCGAGCGCGCGGAGCAGGAGGCCCGTGAGCAGGTCTCGGCTGCGGCGCAGTCCGTCGCCGGCCGGCAGCAGGAGTCGGTGGGCCGCCTGGAGAGCGACGTGGCCGACCTCAAGGCCAACCTGACCAACGCCGCCGTCAGCACCCAGGACGACCAGAAGCGGGTAGGGGCGGTGGAAGGCATCCTCAGCCGCTTCCGCTTCACCGGCGACGTGCGCGTTCGTTACGAAAACTTCTACCAGGAAGGCGTGCAGACCCGGCATCGCCCGCGCATCCGCTTGCGCTTCGGAGTGGAAGGCAAGCTGGGAGAAGACTTCTACGGCGGCATCGCCCTTGCCTCCGGCGCCGTGGCCAATGGCAGTCCGTCGTTCACCGACCCCATCTCCACCAACGAAACCCTCACCAGCTTTTTCGAGCGCAAGACGGTGGGCTTCGACCGCGGATGGATCACGTATCAGCCGCAAGCGCATAAGTGGCTGCAGCTCACCGGCGGCAAGTTTGCCTACACCTGGGCCCGCACGGCGCTCACCTTCGACAACGACCTGAATCCGGAAGGATTCAGCGAGAAGCTCTCCTTTGATGTGAAGAACCCGGTGCTGCGCAACGTCAACGTCACCGGCATGCAGATCATGTTCAACGAGGTGAGCGGGAGCCGGGATTCGTTCGCGGCCGGCGCGCAGGTGGGCAGCCGGCTGCAGATCTGGAAGCGGGTGACGGTGACACCGTCCTATTCGCTGTTGAACTGGCGCAACGCCGACGCGGTGGCGCAGGCGGCCGGCCCCCTGGGCGGGGCGGGACGCGTGATTAATGCCAACGCCCTCACCAACGCCACCCGCGCCTGCGGCGCCGGCGGAGTTGCGGGTTGCCGGGTCACCACTGGCGCCGCGACCCGCGAGTTCCTCTCCACGTTCCTGTACAGCGACTTCCTCGTGGACACCAGCGTGAAGACGCCGTGGGAGCGTTGGCCGGTTCGCCTGCTGCTGGAGTACGAAAAGAACCTCAACGCCTTCGACAACCAGGACGCCGGCTTCTGGGGCGAGATCGCCTTCGGCCAGATCCGCAACCGCAACGACGTGCAGGTGGGATACAGCTTCGCCCGCATCGAGCGCGACGCGCTCCTCTCCCAGTTCAACGAGAGCGATATGCGCGCCGCCACCAACGTGCTGCAGCACCGCTTGTACGCCGCCTGGCGCATGCGGCCCAACGTCACCGCCAACTACACCTTCTGGATCGGGCGTACGCTGGACTGCCGTCTGCAGGGCGCCGCGCTGGCCACCGGCTTTGCCTGCAACGCCGCTCCTCCCTTCAACACCGAGCCGTACCTGAAGCGGATGCAGTTTGATTTGAGCTACAGCTTCTAGCGGTTGCGCCAGGAAGAAAGATGGTAGGCACGTGGGGACTCGAACCCCAGACCTCTACCGTGTCAAGGTAGCGCTCTAACCAACT
>CAZXVY010000086.1:0-9483 GCA_964644115.1 uncultured Terriglobales bacterium | reverse complement strand
CGCCCTTTCACGGCGGTAACACGGGTTCGAATCCCGTCGGGGACGCCAAAGCTTCCTTTCGCCTCCGTTTGACTGTAAGAACCCCGAAAAGCGGCACTTTGCGATAGGCTAGTACCCTCAATTCACCCAAGGAGAGGAACCCGCATGTCAGGTCCCAGTCGCCGTCCTGAAATTCGCCGCCGCCGGGTACGCAAGGAAACCATTGCCAAGCTGCGCCGGAGGTACGCCAAGGCCAGTTCCGAGCCCGAGCGCAACCGCATCGTGGAAAAGCTGAAGAAGGTGTCGCGCGGGCTGACGGTGGAGGAATTCGTGAAGTCCGCAAGCGCGAAGAAGGCCTGACGCGGCGCCATGGGCATCCGCACCCGGGCGCGGCATTTCATTCTGGGCCGGTCCGCCGTCAAGCTGCACCAAGCCACGCTGGCCGCTTTGGAAGGCGGCGCTCAGCCTCCGCGCAAACTGCTCTTTCTTTGTTACGGCAACATTTGCCGGAGCCCGGTGGCGGAGGCGCTGGCGCGGCAGTCGCTGCCCCACCTGGAGATCGCTTCCGCGGGGTTCTTCGAGCCCACCGGCCGCCGCACTCCTCCCCACATCCACGACGCCTGCCGCGACCTGGGCCTGAGCCTGCCGCCGGGCTCGTCGAAACGAGTCAACGCCGACATGGTGCGGGGCTCCGATATGGTCCTGCTGCACGACCTGGAAAACTATCAGCATTACAAGCGCGAGTTCCCGAACTACCTCGACCGGATGTTGCTGCTGGGCATGTTCCTGGATCCGCCGCAGCCTTCGATTAAGGACCCGTATGTTTCCGATCCCGAAGAAACGCTGGCCATCATGCGGCAAATTCGCGACGCCGTGGCCGGGCTGTCGGAGTTGCTGACGCGCCCTTCCGGCCGCTGAACGCACTTGCCCAAGCGGCCCCATCCGTAGGAGAATCTCGGCCTTCGCCTTGAATCCAGCTTCGACGCCGTGCATGCGGAGGCGCCATTCCTCCGCCGGCGCGAGCCCCAGAAGGCGAGGCACGCCCACTGACGAAAGGAATCGCGCCGATGAACAACCGATGGACCCTGTTCCGCGTTCTTGCTCTGGTTGCAGGAATCGCCTGCTGGCCGGCGGAGCCGCTTGCGCAACTGCCCGCCTGGCTCCCGGCCCACACGGACGCAAGTGGCAAGACGCTCGATCCCGTTGTTTATCCTCACCCCAGCGCCTACTTCACGGGAGTGACCGCCATCGCTTTCAACCGCGAGGGCACGGAGGTGGCGGTGGGTGCGAGCACCTCTATTTCCATGATTAACGTCGAGTCCGGCATGCCGCGCATTTCCTGGAATGCCCACAAGGGCCTGCTTTACACGCTGGCCTTTACTTCCGACGGAGCACTGGCATCCACCGCCGGCGACGGCATTCTGAAGTACTGGGACGTCTCCACCGGCAAGGAGCAACGCCCGCCGTCACCGGTGAACGCGTTCGTGGCACTCAGCCCGGACGCGAAATTGCTGGCGGTGAGCGACGCCGGTCAGGGCGGAGGCGGAGAGGTGCAGGTAAAGGACATCGCCACCGGGAAGAAAATCCGCAGCGTGAAGGTGGAGAGGCCGCCCAAGGGTTGGATGGCCATCACCATCCTTCGACGCGAGTTGTCGTTTATCCAGGGCGGTTTCTCGGCAGGCGCCAGTGCGTTGGCCATCAGCCCGGATGGCCGTGTGCTGGCTACTGCTGGGTCGAGCGTGAAGCTCTGGGACCTTACGACCGGCAAGGAAACAGCCGTGCTGCGAGGAAACTCTGACGCTATTGCCGCGCTCGCCTTCAGCCCCGACGGGCGCCTGGTAGCGGCCGGAGGACTCGATCACGGGGTGAAGATCTTTGAGGTGGGCAGCGGCAAGGAGTTGCGCACCCTGTCCGGCCACAAGAACGTGGTCAACGCGGTTGCCTTCAGCCCGGATGGCCGCCGCCTGGCGACCGGGAGTTGGGACAACACCATCAAGATCTGGGAGGTGGAAACGGGCCGCGAAGTGCTGACCGTGGGCATGAAATGGCTCTGGGAAGTGGTGAAGGCGCGGATGGTGGAATGCAGCCCCAAAACTGCCAGTGCCTCCGGCGCCGCCCAGCCGGGCGAAGAAGAGTGCAAGGTTCTGGTCACGGTTCGCCATCACTCCAAATCCACAGCCTGGATGCCGAGCCAACACTACAAGGTTTTTCTCCATCTTCCTCCCGCGAAGCACATGGCATCGCGCGACATCGGCTGGAAGGGCGAGCGGCAAATGGTGAAGGCGCAAGCGGTGACTTACGCTGGGGTACCCACCGGTGAGGAGGCGGAGTTTCTGATGAAGTTTGACGTTCCCAAGGACGGCAACAAGAAGGAACTTTCTTTGGTGCTGCTCGATGCGGCCCCGGTGGCGGTGACTTCGCCAGAGTGAACCCGCAGGAGTGTCGGGCGGCAGTTGCATCCCTGGATGCGGCCGGCGCTTTTCGGCACTCCCTGCCGCGTCTTCCGTCTTAGAATCTGCCCCAGAGGGAAGAAGTACGGCTGTGGGAGAAGGCAAGAGCAGCGTGGGCACGTGGCTGGTGATGGGCGCGGTGCTGGCCGTGGCCTCCTACATTGTGTGGAATGACCCGGAGGGCGTCTACCTGCGCCTGCGCTCGATATGGAATTCGCTGCCCGAACTTTTCCCGAAATTCTGATCCGCAGTCACTGCGTGGAGATGTTGAAGTCCACGGTGATCAGGGTCTCGGTTTCGACCGGCTGGCCGTTCTGCAGGTATGGCTTGAAGCGCCAGTGGCGGGCGGCTTCGATGGCGGCCGCGGTCATGTCGGCGGGCCCGCGCACCACGGCCAGTTCACGGATGTGGCCCTGGCGGTCAATCACCGCGCGCAGCACCACCGATCCCTGCAAGCTGCCTTCGCGCGACAGTACGGTGGGCGGACGCGTGGCCATGCGCGCCATGGTTCCAGGATCCACGGGCACGCGCTGCTGCCGCCCGCCCTGCAGGCTCAGGTTCACGGTGCGCTCCGTGTAGCGGGGCTCCAGGCGGCGCTCGCTGTCCACTACCTCGACGTTGAAGGGTTTGGGAGGGGCAGGAGTTGCGGCGAGCTCCGGGTCCGGCTCGAGAGCTGCCTCTTCCGGGCTCGGCACTCCCGGTGTGGCCCTGGTGGTTGACGCCGCCGGACGCGTGCGGCGCTTTTTGTCCTTGGAGTCGGAAGGAGCGGGCTCTGCGGCGGAAGCGGGGATGATCACGCTGGCCTGATCTCCACCGCCGAAACTGCCGACCGCGGTTTCCATCTGGGCCATCAGGTCGCGGATGGTGTCCGTGGGAAGAACAAAAGCCTTGGTGGTCCACACCAGTCCCAGTAGCACCAGCAAGAGCAGCAGGGAAATGACGGGCAGAAAGCTGGGCCGGGGCCCCGGAGTTTCCGCCTGTTCGCGGCCGGCGGTGATCTCGCGCAGGTGCCTGATTTCGCCTTCGTCACTCCCGGGAACGGACCCGTAGCCGCCCGGGTCGGACCCTCTGTGGGTGTAGCTTTCGTCGTTGGGCAAGGCCACCTCTGTGCCCCTGGGGGTGGGCTCCGTGCAGAGGACTAAGTATGCTCCTAAATCAGGACGGTGGGAAGGGGAAGGACAAGGCAAAAGGCAAAAGGAAAAAGGTAAGAGGAAAAAAGCAAGAGTCAAGCTCGGAAGTGATTCCTGGGTACTACATTCCTGGGTACTACTACGAAAACCCCAGGGCGCGGGCGGCCTCCTCGAAGAAGCGGCTTACCGTGCGGCTGATCAAACGGGCGGCTCCCAGCACCACCACCAGGCAGGTCAGCAGCACCAGCAGGGCCTCGGCCAGGCCTTCGCCCGGGTCATCCAGCCATTTTTTCCAGCGTGGCCGCTTCATGCGGTTGCCCGGTGGAGAAATCATGCCGGGCCTGTGCCGGACTATATCCGGTTTGCGGGCGGCGGCCTAGCGGTCGGTGGCCGGGCGGCGCACGCGCCTTGCAGCAAGAACAGCGTGGAAGGCCGCCGGTCCGGATCGTTGCTGGTAAGGGCAATCTGTATTATTTAGCCTTGCGGGCGGAGCGGCCAACACCCAAGGAACCGCCCCAGGAGGCGAGCCCGTGAAGGAGGACGCGCGCCGCTACTACCACGATCACCTGGCGCGCTCCTTCCGCTACACGCGCGGGTTCGCGGCTCAGGTGGGCCGCGTCGCAGAAGATATCGTAACGGGCGCCGAGTTCGATTCTTTTCTCGCGCAATGCGAAACAGGATCATTCGCGGCGGCGCGGCGGGCGGGCGAGATGGCGGTTGTGCACCTGGACGGCGCGACGCATCCCGGCCCATGGTGGCGTGACCTGGTGGAGTACGAGTACGCCTACTTCCTGCAGGCCGCTACCACGGAACCCGCATCGCGCACTCGCCGCCATACCCGTGGGGCCAGCGCCTTCTGCCAGACTTTTTCCTGGTCCATGCCGGACGTGCTGGAGCGCCTGCGCTCCGGCCAGGCAGTGGGCGAGGACCTGCGCCGCGAGTGCACGCTGCTGTTCTCCCGCACCCACAAGGGCCAGGTGTTCGTGGTGCAACTGGAGAAGGATGCAGCTGCGGTCTTCCGCTCCGCCAACGGCTTCCGGACGCCAGAGCAGATCGCGGCCGCGGCGGGCGTGCCGGCGGAGGCGGTGGTTCCGCTGCTCGAGCAATTTGTGGAAATTGGAGCGGTAGAGGGGCCGGCGTAGGTTGCAGCAGTAAGCAGTAAGCAATAAGCAGTAAGCAATAAGCAGTAAGCAATAAGCTAGTGTGAGAGCTAACAGCGAGAGCTAAGAGCTAAGAGCCGAGAGCCAAGAGCTAAGAGCCAAGCGCTAAGAGCTAAGAGCTACTGACGCTCACCCTTTGCTTTGCCTTGAGCAGCGGCCACGCCCAGTGCACCACGCGGTAGCCCAGCAGCACTGTGAGGATGCCGGCGTAGATACCGGGCTCGGTGTGATCGGCCTTCACTTTCCACCAGAAGTGCACGCAGCCCAAGATGGCGCTGGCGTAGATGAGCCGGTGCAGGGCCTGCCAGCGCTTGCCGCCCAGGCGGCGCACCCACCCGTTGGTGGAAGTCAGCGCCAGCGGCACCATCAGCATCAGCGCCGCGAAGCCAAAAGTGATGAACGGGCGCTTGGTGACGTCGTCAATCATGTCCTTCCAGTCGAAGTATTTGTCCAGCCAAACGAAAGTGGTCAGGTGCAGGAAGCCGTGGAAGAAAGCGAAAAGCCCGATCATGCGGCGGAAAGAAATGAGCCACGCCTGGCCGGTCAGCCGGCGCAGCGGGGTGATGGCCAGCGTGGTCAGCAGGAAAACCAGCGTCCAGGTGCCGGTGGAGAGGGTGATGAACTCGATGGGGTTGGCGCCAAGCTCATCCTGGCGATACAGCCACAGCAAACGCGTGAGCGGACCGAGGCACGCCAGGAAAACCGCAATTCTGAGCCAGGTGATGGGCTTCACAGCGCCGTGTCCTCAGTAATTCCGTCCCAGGTCCATGCCCGTGTACAGGCTGGCCACCTGGTCGGCGTATCCGTTGAACTTCGCGGTGGGACGGCGGCGGAACTCGCCGATGCGGCGCTCGCTCTTCTGGCTCCAGCGCGGATGGTCCACGTCGGGATTCACGTTGGAGTAAAAGCCGTACTCGCTGGGCGCCATCAGGTTCCAGGTGGTGGTGGGCTGCTGCTCCACGAATTTCATGCGCACGATGGACTTGATGCTCTTGAATCCGTACTTCCAGGGCGCCACCAGACGGATGGGGGCGCCGTTGGGATTAGGCAGCGCCTGCCCATAGAGCCCGACGGCCAGCAGCGCCAACGGGTGCATGGCTTCGTCCATGCGCAAGCCTTCGACGTACGGCCATTCCAGGAAAGGGCTCTTCTGTCCCGGCATCTGTTGGGGATCGTGCAGGGTGACGAACTGGATGTACTTGGCCTTGGATGTGGGTTCGAGCTGCTTGATGAAGTTGGACAGCGGGAACCCGATCCAGGGAATCACCATGGACCAGGCTTCCACGCAACGCAGCCGGTAGATGCGCTCCTCCAGCGGGTTCTGCTTGATGATGGAGTCAATGTCGATCACCCGTGGCTTCTTCACGTGGCCTTCGATGGAGATGGCCCAGGGCCGCGGGCGCAGCGTGCCGGAATTTTTCGCCGGGTCGCCCTTGTCGGTGCCGAACTCGTAAAAGTTGTTGTAGGTGGTGATGTCCTTGAAGGAGTTGGCAGGCTCGGTGGTGCTGAATGGACCCTTGGTGTAGTCCAGTTTCAGGGCCGCACTCACGCCCTCGGACGGATCGTGCATCTCGCGCAAGTAGGCGCCCACGGCCAACATCCCGCCGGCCGCCGCCGCGCCCAGAATGAACTGGCGCCGGTTGGTGTAGGTGCTCTGGGGCGTGATTTCGGAAGAAGGTATGTCGGCAGGCTTCTTGATCAGCATAAGTGCTCTTTCCCGCTATCCCTGATTCTAGAACGGATGGGCCGCTCCGGCGGATGCCTTCTTTGCGGAGTGGTCCCTTCTATGGGACGCACGAGCGGCCAGGAAGTTACAGGAGCACGTTATCCGGCCGTCCCGGAGTTGGCGGCAGGCCCGCACAGCCATTAGAATCTGGTGGTTTCGAGGAGACCCATGACATTCCCAAGAAGGCACGTTCTGCTGATCCTGCTGGCCCTGATCGTACTGACCGGCGTTACTGCCGCCCATGCGCCCCCTGCTGCGCCCACGGCTGAGGAGGCCGCTGCCTTCGTGGAGCAGGCGGAAAAGCGCCTGCTCGCACTCGTCAACAAGCTGGGCCGTGTCTCCTGGGTGAAGGCCAACTTCATCACCGACGATACCGAGCAGATGGAAGCGGATCTGCAGAACGAGTTCACCGCCTTGGGCGTGGAACTGGCCACTCAGGCGGCACGCTTCAACGGCCTGAAGCTGTCCCACGACGTGGAGCGCAAACTGGAGCTCATCAAGCTGGGGCTGACCCTGCCCGCGCCCAACAACGACGCCGAGCGCAAGGAGCTTACCGAAATCTCGGTCGGCTTGGACGGCGACTACGGCAAGGGCAAGTACTGTCCGCCGGGCAAGGAGAAGTGCCTCTCCCTGAACGACCTGGAGCGCACCATCAACACCAGCCGCAACTACGACGAGCTGCTGGAAGCGTGGAAGGGATGGCATAGCATCTCGCCTCCTATGCGTGAGCGCTACGCCCGCCAGACGGTGCTGGCCAACAAGGGAGCAAGCGAACTGGGGTTCCAGGATCTGGGCGCGATGTGGCGGTCCAACTACGACATGCCTCCCGACCAGTTCGCCAAGGAGGTGGATCGCCTTTATGAGCAGCTTAAGCCGCTCTACCTGGCACTGCACACCCACGTGCGCGCTTCCCTGGTCGAACACTACGGTAAGGAGCGCGTCCCCGAGGGCGGTCCCATCCCGGCGCACCTGCTGGGCAATATGTGGGCGCAAGAGTGGGGCAACATCTATCCCATCGTTGCGTCGCCGCCGGGAGCGAAGGCCTACGACCTGGGCGAACTGCTGAAGCAGAAGAAGGTGGACGAGCGCGAGATGGTGCGCTACGGCGAGCGCTTCTTTACCTCGCTGGGATTCGAACCGCTACCGGAAACCTTCTGGAAGCGGTCGCTGTTCACCAAGCCCGCCGATCGCGACGTGATCTGCCACGCCAGCGCCTGGGACGTGGACAACGACCAGGACCTGCGCATCAAGATGTGCATTGAGGTGCGCGCGGAAGATTTTGTTACCGTCCACCACGAGCTGGGACACAACTTCTACCAGCGCGCCTACCGCACCCAGCCCTTCCTTTACCGGGGCAGCGCCAACGACGGCTTCCACGAAGCGGTGGGCGACGCCGTGGCTCTCTCCATCACGCCCGAGTATCTCCAGCAGATCGGGCTGTTGGAGAAGCTGCCCGACGCCTCCGCCGACTTGCCCCTGCTGATGCGGCAGGCCCTGGACAAGATCGCCTTCCTCCCCTTCGGCCTGCTGGTGGACCAGTGGCGCTGGAAAGTGTTTTCCGGGGAAGTGAAGCCGGAGAACTACAACCAGGCTTGGTGGGACCTGCGCCTGAAGTATCAGGGCATCAAGCCTCCGGTCGCGCGCAGCGAGAAGGACTTCGACCCTGGCGCCAAGTACCACGTGCCCGGCAACGTCCCTTACACGCGCTACTTCCTGGCGCGCATCTTGCAGTTCCAGTTCCACCGCGCCCTGTGCCGCGAGGCCGGCTTCACCGGTCCGTTGCACCGCTGTTCCATCTACGGCAACAAGAAGGCAGGGGAAAAGCTGAAGAAGATGCTGGAGCTGGGAGCGAGCCGTCCCTGGCCCGAGGCTCTCGAAGCCATGACCGGGGAAAAGCAAATCGACGCGACGGCGATTGCGGATTACTTCGCGCCTTTGAAGAAGTGGCTCGATGAACAGAACCAGGGGCGGAAAGTAGGTTGGTAGCTGCTGACTTGGCCACAGAGGCGCAGAGGCACAGAGAAAATCGAGTCAATTCTCTGCGGCTCTGCGCCTCTGTGGCTATTCGTACCTCAGCGCCTCAATCGGATCGAGCCGGGCCGCCTTGCGCGCCGGGTAGTAGCCGAAGAAAATTCCCACCGCCGCCGAGAACACCACTGCGATGACGATGGCCAGCGGCGAAATCAGCACCGCCCAGCCCAGCAGGTCGGTAATCAGGAAGGAAGCTCCCAGGCCGACAGCGATTCCCACGGCGCCGCCAATCAGGCTGAGGACCACGGCCTCGATCAGGAACTGGCGCTGCACGTCTTCTTCCGTGGCGCCGATGGCCATGCGGATGCCGATCTCGCGGGTGCGCTCGGTTACCGACACCAGCATGATGTTCATGATGCCGATGCCGCCCACCAGCAGCGAGACGCTGGCGATCGAAGCCAGAAGCATGGTCATCACCTGCCCGGCTTGATCGGCGAGGTCGGCCATGTCGGCCAGGTTGCGGACCATGAAGTCGTCGTCCTGGCCCGGGCGGATGCGGTGACGTTCGCGCAGCAGTTCCGTGATCTGCTGTTGCGCGGAATAGCTGGCCTCGCGCGACACCGCCGACACATTGATGAAGCGCAGCCAGGTGTCGCCGGTGAGTTTCTTCTGGTGCGTGGTCAGGGGGATGAAGATGGCGTCGTCCTGATCGTCGCCCATGGCCGCCGACTGTCCCTTCGCGGTCAGCACACCCAGCACTTTGAAGGGCAGATTCTTGATGCGGATGGTCTGGCCGACGGGATCGGTAGCGCCGAACAGGTTTTTGCGCACGGTGTCGCCGATCACCGCTACGTTGGTGGCGCCCTGCACGTCTTCTTGCGCGAAGATGGTTCCGGTCTGCAAGGGCCAGTTGCGGATCTCGAAATACTGCGGCTCGGTGCCGTTCACCCGCGTGAACCAGTTGTCATTGCCGAAGACCACCTGGGAGTTGGTCATGGTGCCGGGAGCGGCGTCGGCCACCGCCGGGCATTCGCGCTTGATCGCGATGAGGTCGTCGTAGACCAGGG
>CAZXVY010000085.1:6874-9512 GCA_964644115.1 uncultured Terriglobales bacterium | reverse complement strand
ACATCATCACCATTCCCGGCATCATCAACCGCGACTTCGCCGACGTGAAGACCATCATGGCAGGCATGGGTTACTCGGTGATGGGCACGGCCAGCGCCTCCGGCAAGGGCCGGGCGACGCAAGCGGCACAGCTCGCCATTGCCTCGCCGCTGCTCGAGGAAGGCGCCATTGACGGGGCGCGCGGCATCCTGATCAACGTCACCGGGTCCAGCTCGCTGAAGCTGTCGGAAGTGAACGAGGCCTCCACCATCATCCAGACCGCGGCCCACGAAGACGCCAACATCATCTTTGGCGCGGTCCTCGACGAGAAGATGAAGGACGAAGTGAAAATCACGGTGATCGCCACCGGCTTCAGGCCCACCGCCAAACGCGACAGCGTGGTGTCCGCGGCCGCGGCCGCCATTTCGACGTCGCGGGCGTCTTCTGCTTATGTGTCTTCCCAGGCGGCCGCCGCCGCCCGTCCCGGAACCACGCTGGCGTCGCGCTCGGGCGCAGGCCTGACGGCGCGGGAAACACCCGCCCTGGACGCGGTGCGCGAGTCGGTGAAAGACACCGTGGAGCACGACGACCTGGATGTGCCCACGTTTATCCGCAGGAGAGGAGAGGTGAGGTAGAGGGCAGGTCTGCTGCCTTCCTGGTAACTCCGCCTCCCGCAGGGCCATGTACTTTCGGCCTGCGGACGGCAAGTTTGAGCTTGCCTTGCTGTTGACGACTCGCTTACTATCGGCCTGACCGCATCTTCCCCCGAGTGGACGCCCGGCGTCTTTCCGGCGCAGGCCGTCTGAGGAATCGGGGGCTTTGTTCAGGTGCCAATGCGGACCAGTCGCATCTCAAAACGATTGCACAGCGCTCTGGCCTTTTTGCTGGTGGCCCTGCTTGCGCTACTGGATGCCGCTCCCGCCTGGGCGCGGCCGGCGGCTGGCGCAAGTACCAGGAAATCCTCCACCCGCACGGCGAGCTCAAGCTCCACTGGGCGCAAGCGGGTGACGCGCAAGCCGCGCTCCGCCTCCCGCAGCAAGCGCTACAGCAATCTGCACAGCCGCCGGCGGCGCGGACGCCGCTTCGAGCGCTTCCGCACCAGCTCCTACGCCGAGAACGCTACCGCAGGCGACGTGGCCGCGGGCGAAGACCCGGTGGTGCGCGCCGCGGCCGTCGAGGCGCTGGGCAACATGAACGGCACGGTGGTGGCCATTGACCCCGACAGCGGACGCATCCTGGCCATGGTCAACCAGAAGCTAGCGCTCTCGGAAGGCGCGCAGCCCTGTTCCACCTTCAAGATTGCCGTAGGCCTGGCGGGGATCCAGGAAGGCCTGATCACCAAGGACAGCGATCTGCTGCTGGGCCGCACCCGGCGGCGCCGCCAGCCCATCCTGATGAAGCTCACCGATGCCACCGCGCACTCCGACAACCGTTATTTCCAGGTACTGGGGCGCAAGCTGGGATTTGAGAAGGTGAGCCACTACGCGGGCCAGTTTGGGCTGGGCGAATTGGCCGGCCACGGCATCGAGGGCGAGAATCCGGGCGTGTTTCCGGCATCGGAACGCAAGGTGAGCGGCGGCGTGGGCTTGCTCTGCTCGCACGGCATGGGCATCTCCATGACCCCGCTGCAACTGGGCGCCATGGTATCCGCCTTCGCCAACGGCGGCGCGCTCTATTACCTGCAGCACCCGCGTACTCCGGAAGCGGCAGCCGCCTTCCAGCCCCGGCTCAAGCGCCAGCTCGACTTCGCCGCCGCCATCCCCGAAGTTTCCGAAGGCATGATGGGCGCGGTGGAGTACGGCAGCGCGCACAGCCTGCGCTACGTCTTCAGCGAAGAGCCGGTGTACGGCAAGACCGGGACCTGCTCGAAGGACGGCACGCGCTTCGGCTGGTTTGCTTCCTGGGCCAGCGGACAGCGCGGACGCATCGCGACTGTGGTTTTCCTGCAGGGCGGACGCCCTACCTTCGGCCCCAAGGCCGCCGAGATCGCCGGGCGCATCTACCGCAACCTCTACGACCGCAACTTCTTCACTCCAATGCCGGAGACGGCGAGCAATCAGTTGGCGGGCGGCAGTCAGTAGTCGTTCAGCCCGACGCCGGAGATGGAAGAGGCGTGCCGGCAGACCTGCAGCCCCTCCGAGACTCGGCGAGCCCTCGACGCCTACTTCTTTTCTTCCCAGGTGCTGGGATGAGTTTTGCCTAGCGCGACTTTGCCCTGTTCTTCGTCGATCTGCACGAGTTGATTGCGCGCCTTCATGAAGCCCATCTTCACTTTTTGCTGAAGGTAGTAAGTCTTGCCGGCTTCCACCTTCAACTTCATCACGCTCCGGTTTTCGGCCTTGGAGCAAAAGTAATGCTCGCCGGGGTCGAGAGCGAAGAAAAAGTAGTTGTTGGCCCGGTTGACGCCCATCCACTTGCCGTCCACGGCCAGCTTGGTCTGCACCTTAGCGCCAAACTTGGTGGGCCGCACCACGTAAATCGTGGCCTTGTCCTTGGGCGATTCCGCCACCGGGTGGCGCGTCTTGTCGGTTTCGGTCTTGAACTTGATGTCGCCATGCCACTTGCCGTTGTTCCAGAACTGGTGGGACCAGATGTGCGGCTTGACCAGAACCTTGAGCCCCACCGCATGCGCGTCTTCGATACATTTCACCATCGCTTC
>CAZXVY010000085.1:0-6864 GCA_964644115.1 uncultured Terriglobales bacterium | reverse complement strand
GATGTCCACGACGGGGCAGCCCTTCTTCTCCCACTCCTCCTGCATGGCTTTGTCGGCGGGGGTCTTGGGCTCCTCTTCGATGTCGTCGCCCTTGCCTTCCTCTTTCTCCTGCTCTTTCTGTTCCTTTTCCTGGTCCTGTGGCACGACCGGCGAAGAAAGGGCTGGCTGCGGGACCGCAACGGCCAAGGTCAGCAGTACGAGCAACAGCGTCCTGCTCTTCTCTTTGAGTGTCATCGGTGCCTCCGGAGACAAACTTCGAAAATCGGAGCGCGGCCCCGGCTCGGCAGGTCGCGTGCCTGAATCTTGGAACCGGGAGAAGCGTAGCAGATTTTCGGGATTGAGATTATGCCACAAGCAAGACGCTGGTGGCTTCCTTCGACGCGTTTAGGTTGAGGCCCGTCGTTCGCCTACTCGGGCGACTGCCAGCCTTTCCTACGCCCTGCGCTCGTCGCTTTCCACTTTGCCGTCGCGGATATGGATCACGCGGTGGGCGTGCTCGGCGATGTCGTGCTCGTGGGTGACCAGGATGATGGTATTGCCCTGGCCGTGCAGGCGGTCAAATAGGGCCATGATTTCAGCTCCGGTCTGCGAATCCAGGTTCCCGGTGGGCTCGTCGGCCAGGATGATGGAGGGATGGTTGACCAGGGCGCGGGCGATGGCCACCCGCTGCCGCTGTCCGCCGGAGAGCTCGTTGGGCTTGTGGGTCATGCGGTCTTCCAGATCCACCAGGCGCAGGACCTCCTTGGCGCGCTCAATGCGCTGGGCGGAGGGCGTGCCGTTGTAGATCAAAGGCAGTTCCACGTTGTGCAGGGCGGTGGCCCGGGCCAGCAGGTTGAAAGTCTGGAAGACGAAGCCGATTTCCTTGTTGCGGATGCGGGCCAGATCGTCGTCGTCCAGATCGCCCACCTGCTGGTCGTTGAGCCAGTACTGGCCCTTGGTGGGCGTGTCCAGGCAGCCGATCAGGTTCATCAGGGTGGACTTGCCCGAACCCGACGGCCCCATGATGGCCACGTACTCGTTGCGCGGAATGTTGAGGTCCACGCCGCGCAGGGCGTGGATTTCCTCAGCGCCCATGTCGTAGGTCTTCCACAGGCCCTCGGTACGGATCATCAGCGAATTGTGGGACCCAGCTTGCACGGCGCTCTCTGGTGCACCCACCAGTTGCGTAGCCATTTCCTTCTCCCGATTGTCCGGACCCAGGTTCAAACCGGCCCTTTCAGCGCTTAGACGTTGACCGCCGTATTTGGTTACGACTGTTACTCGTCCGCCTTCTTCTCGCCAACCTTTTCCTTCTTGACGCCGGCGCCGTTGCGCAGGGTGCGGAGCACCCGGTAGCTGCCGGTGACGATCTCGTCGTTTTCCTTCAGGCCGCTCACCACCTCAATGTCGGTCACCCCGGTGATGCCAGTCTCCACTTTGACGAATTCGGCCTTGTTGTTCTTCACCACGAACACGCCCTGGAGCTCTTCTTTCTTCTCGCTCCTGGCCGGCGAAGCCGCCTGGGCGGAGTCCTCCTCCGCCTTCTTTTCCAAATCTGATTTCTGGCGGATGGTCAGCGCCTGGATGGGAATCACCAGGATGCCGGTACGGCTGGCGGTGGTGATCTTGGTAGTAGTGGAAAGTCCCGGCCGCAGGTTGGCGGGCGGCTCCTCCAGCGTCACCACCACCTTGAAGTCCTTGGCTTCCTGGCTGCCCGCGGTGGTCTGCGAGGTGGCCAACCCGGTGGAACGGATCACCGCGATGTTGCCGATCTCCGTCACCTTGCCCTTGAAGATCTTGCCGGGGATGGCATCAATGGTGATCTCGGCGGACTGGTCCAGCTTCACGTTGACGATGTCTGTCTCGTCCACCTTGACCTCGGCGGTAATCACGCTGAGGTCGGCGATGGTCATCAGCGTGCTCCCCGGCGAATTCTGGATGCCGATCACCACGGTTTCGCCTTCGCGCACCGGAAGGTTGGTCACCACCCCGTCGTAGGGCGCGGTGTACACCGTCTTGCTGAGCACGTCGGAGGCGCGGGTAAGCGTGGCCCGGGCCTGGTTCACGCGGCCGCCCGCCGATTCGCGCTGCGCCTTGAACTGGGCGATGCGGGCCTCGGCCTGGGCCTTGCCGGCGTCGGCAGACTCAAAAGCGTTCTTGCGGCTGTCGTACTCGGCCTTGGAAATGAGTTGGGCCTTGTACAGGCCCTCGGCGCGGGAGTAATCTAGCTGGGTGCGCTCGTGGTCGGCGCGGGCGCGGTTCAGATCGGCCTGCGAGGTTTTCATGGCCGCATCCGCGGCCACGGCGTCGGTACGCGAGGCGTCCAGCGACGCGCTCATGGCAGCCACCTCAGCGGACGACTGCACATTCTCCAGTTGCGCCAGCATTTGTCCCTGCTTGACGGTGTCGCCTTCACGGACGTACAGCTTCACGATCTTGCCGAAGGCGTTGGCGCTGATGTTGACGTAAGTCTTGGGTTTGATCTCACCCGAGGCCGTCACCACCTGGGCCAGGTCGCGCTTCTCCACCTTGCCCAGTTGCACCTCCACCACGTTCTTCCGGCTGCGGTAGACGGAGAAGCCGACAATCCCGAGCACCGCCACCGCGGCGCCGCCGATGAGTCCAATTTTCTTCCAGTTCATTGCTCTTTCAACCGCCTCCACCCAGCGGGATTCGATGGGCGCAGAACGCTGCTGCCCCTTAAATACGTGAAAGGCTAGCCAAAAGTTTCGCCTGGATTGAGCCCGGGGAATGCCGAAGTGACATCTCTTCGATTATAACCATTTCTTCCCGGTCAAGCATTGCCCCCCGTCGGCGGGGACGAACCGGGCAACTTCTTCCTCAGGCCCAGCATCGGGTAAGGAATCGGGCCTGTACGGTCTCAGCCGGTGGCCCAAGAAGGCGGGTTAAAGTCTTGATTTCACGGACCCAAGCGCCTAGAATTTACTCTGTCCCTACAAGGAGTCTCCCTCTCATGCCGTCCAAGCTTCTACGTCACCTGTTTGTGTTCGGAATCATTGCTGGCCTGTTGGTGGGGAGCGGTGCGGCTGCCCCGCAGAACACGAGTACTCAGGAAGAAGACCCCCTGAAGCGCCAGAAAACCGAAAAGCAGAAGAAAGAACAGGGAAAGAAGCTCAAGCAGGAGCTCAAAGACACTTACAAGAAGTGGCTCGACGAGGACGTGCGCTGGATCATCCTCGAGGAAGAGATGTCGGCGTTCAAGCAGTTTTCCAACGACGAAGAGCGGGAGAACTTCATCGAGCAGTTCTGGATCCGGCGCGATCCCACGCCCGACACCCTGGAAAACGAGTACCGCGAGGAGCACTACCGGCGCATTGCCTACGCCAACGAACGCTTCGCCGCCGGCAAGGCGGGATGGCGCACCGACCGCGGACGCATCTACGTGATGTTCGGCCCGGCCGACCAGATTGACTCGCATCCATCGGGCGGCTCCTACGACCGGCCCATCGAGGAGGGCGGCGGACGCACTTCCACTTTCCCCTTCGAAACCTGGCGCTACCGCTATCTCGAGCTGCAGGGTGGAGGAACGCAGGAAGTGGAGCTGGAGTTTGTGGACACCTGCATGTGCGGCGACTACCACCTCACCATTGACCGCTCAGAGAAGGACGCCCTGCTCAACGTGCCCAACGCCGGGCCCACCTGGTTCGAGGAAATGGGCATCGCCAGCAAGACCGACCGCTTCGTGGGAGGCGGTTTGGAGCGCCTGGGCACCGGACCCATGAGCCGCAACCTGCAGTCGAAGCAATTCGACCGCATGGAGCTGCTGGCCAAGGTTTCCAAGGCCCCGCCCATCAAGTTCCGCGACCTGGAAGAAGTGGTGACCACCAAGATCAGCTACAACCTCATGCCCTTTGACGTGCGCGCCGACTTCGTGCGCGTCACCGCCGATACCGTGCTGGTGCCGGTGACCGTGCAGGTGAAGAACCGCGACGTCACTTTCGTCAACAAGGACGGCATTCAGCGCGGCGTGGTGAACATCTTCGGACGCCTTACCACCATGACCGGCCGCATCGCCCAGACCTTCGAGGACACCGTCCAGGTGGACGTGCCCGCGGAGCTGCTGCCGCGCACCGTGGAGAACTCCTCCATCTACTGGAAGGCCATCCCGCTCCGTCCCGGCCGCTATCGCCTGGACGTGGTGGTGAAAGACGTGAACGGCGATCGCGTGGGTACGTGGAGAAAGAGCATCCTGGTTCCCAGCTTCGACGAAGAGCGGCTGGCGGCTTCTTCGCTGATCGTGGCCGATGTGATGGAGAAGGTGCCCTCCCGCGAAGTGGGCGCGGGCAACTTCGTCATCGGCAGCACCAAGGTGCGCCCCCGTGTGGCCGCTTCCGACGACAAGCCCGCCATCTTCAAGCGCACCGCGGGACAGAAAATCAACTTCTGGATGCAGGTGTACAACCTGGGGGTGAACGAGCAGACCAACAAGTCCTCGGCCACCATCGAGTACGAAATCCTGGACATCAAGAGCCAAAAGGCGGTTTCCAAGCTGCTGGAGTCCACCGAGCAGATGGGCAACGTGGGCGAACAGTTGACTCTGGAAAAGAGCATGGATCTGGCCGGCCTGCCGGTGGGCACCTATCAGCTCACCATCCGGGTGAGCGATAATATTTCCAAACAAACCATCGCACCGCAGGCCAAGTTTGCGGTAGAGTAGGAAACGACCCAGGGATGAGGACTACCGGGAGAACGCTGGGCTGGTTACTGGTGGCGGCGCTTGTGCTGCCGGCGGTGGCGGCTCCTGTCAAGACGGCGTCTATCTCCGGATTGGTGCGCTCGGCCACGGGCGTGGCTCAAATGGGAGCGCGGGTCGAAGTCTTCGCTTCTTCCGCCTCCGAAATTCTCACTCTTTACACCGACGACCGCGGCCAGTACTACGCCCGGGGCATCGTTCCCGGAAAGTATTTCGTCAAGGTCAGCGCGCCCACCTTCCTGCCCACGCTGCGCGAAAATGTGGGCTTGCGTGCGGGCGCGCACCTGGTGGTCAACCTCACGCTGAACACGCTGTCGGAGGCCATTCAACTGCTGTCGCCCACCCGGCGTCCGATTTCCGAGGATGACGACTGGAAGTGGACCCTGCGCTCCACCGCCAACCGTCCCGTGCTCCGCTTGCACGAAAGCGGGCCGCTGGTAGTGGTGAGCCGCCCGGGCGAGTCCGAGGACCGCGTCCTCAAAGCCAGCGTGGCCTTTCTGGCCGCGGCCGACGTCGGCGGTCTGGGCGGTCCGGACGTGGCTACCGCCTTTTCCGTGGAAAGGTCGCTCTTCTCCTCGGGTACCCTGTCGCTGAACGGGAACGTAGCCCCGGGGCAGGGAAATCCCGCGGCCATCCTGCGCGCCGCCTATCGCCATCGCCTGCCCAACGGCTCGGCGCCCGAGGTGGCGCTCACCGTGCGGCGCTTCGCCACCATCGAGGATGCGGTCCGCTATGGCGCCTTGGAGTCGCTGGCGCTCTCCGTCTCCGACACCGTCACCCTGGCCGAGTTCGTGGAAGTTAAACTGGGCGGCGAGTTGCAAACTGTGCAGTACCGCGGGCGCGCTTCCGCGCTGCGCCCCTTCGGAGCGCTCAGCGTCCACCTCTCGCCCGACACCGTGGCCCGCTACCGCTATGCCACCTCCCAGCCCAACACCCGGCTGGCCAAGGGATTCGATACTGCCCCTGCCGACCTGAGCGAATCGGGACCGCGCATGGCGCTGGCCGGCGGCGCTCCCCTGCTGGAGCGCGCCCAGCACCACGAGGTTTCGATTTCCCGGCGCCTGGGCTCCACCAGCGTCCAGTTGGCCGCTTTCTCCGACTCCATCCATAATCCCGCGCTCACCGGCATCGGGGAGATGAACGCACTCGATGGCGGCGTGCTGCCCGACGTTTACTCCGGCACCTTCGCCTACACCGGCGCCGAACTGAAAACCAACGGCCTGCGCGCCGTGGTGGAGCGCAATTTTTCCGACCGCATCGTGGGCACCGTGACCTATGCCTACGGGGGCGTGCTCGATCTGCAAGGGGAGAACGTTTCCTGGGAGCAGGTGCGCGCCCTGATGCAGACCGCGCGCCGCCACGCCGTCACCGGCAAGCTCTCCGGCAGCCTGCCGGGCTCGAAGACCCGCTGGATTACTTCCTACAAGTGGTTGAGCGGCTCCGCCCTCACCCCCGTGGACATGTTCGACGCTTCCCCCGGCCAGGCCGATCCCTATCTCAACATCTTCATCCGCCAGCCCATCCCCTATTCCGGCTCCCTGCCGGGACAGATGGAAATGCTGGTGGACGTGCGCAATCTGCTGGCCCAGGGCTACGTGCCCGTCGTGGGGCAGGACGGCGAGACCGTGTACCTGGTGCAGTCGGCACGCTCCATCCGCGGCGGCATTTCGTTTACCTTCTAAGCGTTTGAACCCCTAATTTCCCAGGTTTGTCATCCCGAGCCCGCCGCGGCGGGCGTTGCGGGGCGCAGTCGAGGGATCCTGGTTTTTTGGGGCTGGGTGGTTGAGCTTTCGCTAGGTCAGGCGGTGTGGAAGCGGGCGGCCTCGCCCGCGCTTCAGACAAACTTCCTTCGTGTTTCTTCGTGCCCTTCGTGGTTGAGTTCTTTGGACCGAGCCACGCGGGTGCGCGGCCTGCGCAATCCGAGCGATGCTATAATCGTTTTCGGTTCGTTCCCGCCGCCAGAAACTTCGTGGGCGCGTAGCTCAACTGGCAGAGCAACTGACTCTTAATCAGTAGGTTGAAGGTTCGATTCCTTCCGCGCTCACCAACCGCAAGAAATGGGTCAGCTCATTGACAAGCTGTCTCTAAGGAAAGGTAGATCACCGATGGCAGACCCAAAAATCATCGCAGTGGTAGGCGCGACAGGCGCACAGGGAGGCGGCCTGGCTCGC
>CAZXVY010000084.1:0-9529 GCA_964644115.1 uncultured Terriglobales bacterium | reverse complement strand
ACCGGCGCCAGCCAGGCCACCGGCGTCAGCTTTCCGGTGCGCCCCACCTGCACCTGGATGTCCTCCACCTGGGTCACGCCCCCGCGCGCGGCGTACTTGTAGGCGATGGCCCAGCGCGGCGCCTTGCCGGTGAAACCCAGCTCCTCCTGCAGCGCGATGGAGTCCACCTTGACCACGACGCCGTCAATCTCGTAGGGCAGCGCGTCGCGCTTTTCCTCCCACTTCTTGATGAACTTCAGAACTTCGCCGCTGTTGCGCGCCGTGGTGTGGTTGGGATTCACCTTGAAGCCGGCGGCGGCCAGTGCTTTGAGCGCTTCGGAGTGGCGATCGAGGGCGTTGCGGCCGTCCACCATCAGGAAGTAGGCGTAGAAGTCGAGGCGGCGCTGCGCCACCACATTAGGCTCGAGCGTGCGGATGGTGCCGGCGGCGGCGTTGCGCGGGTTGGCGAATTTCGCCAGGCCCTGCTGCTCGCGCTCGTCGTTCATGCGCTGGAAAGCGGCCAGCGGCATGATCACTTCGCCGCGGACCTCGAAATCGCGCGGCAGCCCGGCCTTCTTGCGCGCTTCCGGGGAAACCGAGAGCGGCACGGAGCGGATGGTGCGCACGTTGGAGGTGACGTCTTCGCCGGTGGAGCCGTCGCCGCGGGTGATGCCGCGCGCCAGTTTGCCGTCACGGTACCAGAGCGCCATGGACATGCCGTCGAGCTTGAGCTCGCAGGCGCAATCCACGCCGGCGCGGCCGGAGAGCTGGTGCACGCGCCGCTCCCAGTCGCGCAGCTCTTTTTCGCTGTAGGCGTTGTCCAGCGAAAGCATGGGGCGCGAGTGCTGCACCTTGACGAAGCCCTCGCTGGGCTTGCCGCCCACCCGCTGCGTAAGAGAAACGGGCGCGACCGGATCCGGGTGCCCGGCCTCCAGCGCCCGCAGCTCCTTCACCAGGCGGTCGAATTCGGCGTCGGAGATCGCGGGAGCATCGAGCACAAAGTAGCAGTGCTCGTGATAACGGATCTTCTGGCGCAGAGTTTCGATTTTGTGTTCGGCGTCGCGCGCGGTCGCGGCCATGCGAGGGATTATACTGGCCGGCTCTGGAGCGCCGGCTGCGCAAAGACGCTGCAGCAGGTCCGCCGGCGGCAGCGCTCGGAACCAGTCATTGCCAGTCAGGGCCAGCCATGCGCCGCGCCGCGCTGATCTATAACCCGTCCTCAGGCACGCGCCGGGAGCAGCGCGTGGCCGACGTAGAAGCGGCCGCGCGCGCGTTCCGCGAGGCCGGCGTTGCCGCCGAGACCGTGCCTACGCGTGGGCCGGGGACGGCAGCGGAGCAGGCGCGCGCGGCCATCGCCGCGGGCTGCGACGCCATCCTGGCCTGCGGCGGCGACGGCACCGTGCATGAAGCCATGCAGGGCGTTCTCACCCCGGCGAGCCCAGCCGCGTTGGGCGTGATTCCGTTGGGGACGGGCAACGCACTGGCCAACGACCTCGGCATCCCGCTGCGCCAACCCGCGCTGGCGGCACGTCGGCTGGCCCAGGGAACAACCCGCCGAGTGGCCGTTGCCAAGATCGAATACCAGCGGACCGACGGCTCGACTGATTCACGCTACTTCACGGTGATGGCGGGCGTTGGGCCCGACGCCTTCCTGCTCTACTCCATGAACCTCGCGGCCAAGGGGAAGATGGGCATGGGCGCCTACTACTGGCAGGCGGCCAAGCTGCTCACCTATGACTTCCCTGAGTTCGAAGTGGCGTTCACCGACGCCACCTCCGGTGAGCGCCGTATTCAGCGCGCCGCCGGGCTCATGGCGGTGCGCATCGCGTACTTCGGCGGAGCGCTGCGCCACCTGGCGCCCGGCGCCGGCCTGGAGCGCGACGACATCCGCCTGATTCTGTTCAGGCGGCCCCTCCACGGACGCATTTTTCTTTATCTGCTGGGAACGCTGCTCGACCAGCACTGGAACGTCCCGGGAGTAGATCTGGTCTCCGCGCGCGAGATCCTTTGCCGTCCTCTGGCCTCCGCCCATGCCGGCGCGCGCAAGGCCCGCACCGCCGGCCTTTACGCGGAAGCCGACGGCGAGCTGCTGGGCCGTCTGCCGGCGCGCTTCACCATCGAGCCCGGCCGCCTCACCCTGCTGGCGCCGCGATCCGCCCCGTAGAGACGCTGCTTGCAACGTCTCCGCCGTTACAATCATTGCCGGAGAACCCAGGCTCGTCCTTGGAACCGCTCACTCACCTGCTCACCGGCGCCTGCATGAGCCGCGCCGGACTCAACCGCGCGACCTCGCTGGCCACCGCAGTGCTCGTGGTGAGCACCGAAATCTCCGACGTGGACCTGGTGCTCAATCTCGGCGGACCGGTGTTGGGTTTCGCGCACCACCGCGGCCTCACGCACACGCTGCTGGGCGTGCCCTTCATGGCTGCGCTGACGCTGGCCCTGGTTTACGGCGGATATCGCCTGCTGCTGGCAGCCGGTCGCGTGCCGCGAACGCCGCCTCGCTGGAAGCTGCTGTTTGTCTATGGAATGCTGGGCGCGTTCATCCACATGCTGCTCGATTTCACCAACAGCTACGGGGTGCGCCCGTTTGCGCCTTTCCACAACCGCTGGTACTCGTGGGACATCGTGCACATCGTGGAGCCGCTGATCCTGATCGCACTCATCGCCGGCCTGGCCCTGCCCTCGCTGTTCGCCCTCATTCAAGAGGAGGTCACCTCCCACCGCGTGGCCCATCGCGGACGCGGCGGCGCCATCTTCGCGCTGACCTGCCTGGCGCTGATCTGGCTGGTACGCGACTTCCAGCATCGAAAAGCCGTGGTCGCGCTCGATTCCCGCGTCTATCACGGCGCCGAGCCGCTGCGCGTTTCTGCGTTTCCCTATCCCATTAACCCGTTTCGCTGGCACGGTGTGGTGGAAACCGAGAGCTTTCAAGCGGTCCTGCCGGTGGATTCGCGCTCGTCGGAAATCGAGTCCGACGATCTCGCCATCACCCGTTACAAGCCGGAGCAGACGGCGGTGATCCAGGCGGCAAAAGAGTCCGACCTGGGACGCGTGTATCTCGACTGGGCACAGTATCCGGTGCTCGAAGTGGAGCCGCTCGACGGCGGCCACCGGGTGCGCTTTTACGACCTGCGCTACCTCTATCCCGATCGCGAGACTCGCCCGCTGGCTGCCAGCCTGGAGCTCGACGAGCGCTTGAATGTGATTGCCGAGGGCGTGGGCAGCAGAGTGCGGAGGAGGTAGAGGTGGTGGCGA
This sequence comes from uncultured Terriglobales bacterium, assembly GCA_964644115.1. Taxonomy (GTDB): domain Bacteria; phylum Acidobacteriota; class Terriglobia; order Terriglobales; family Acidobacteriaceae; genus CAZXVY01. Next base: position 6,292 of record CAZXVY010000084.1, on the reverse strand, counting down.
TGTGTGATGTCTGATGTGTGATGTGGAAGCACCACCCAGCGTCAGAACCGAGCGCACATCACACATCAAACATCGCACATCGCACATTCCACATCCTCACTTGACCTCGGCCCGCCTCGCCCCTCACAATGACTCCTTCGAGGTTACCAATGCTTGCCTACCTGTACCTGCTGATCGCCGTAGCCATTCGTTTCCTATTAGCCCTCGGATTGCTGCCATTTTCTTTCAATTTCACACCCGTGGGTGCGGCGCTGCTGTTCTTCGGCGCGCGCTCCGACCGCCGGCGCATGTGGATTCCCGTGCTGGCGCTGGCGGCTTCGGACGTGGCCCTCAACCGCTTGGTGTACGGCTATCCCTTTACCGCCGACCTGCTGCTGACCTGGGCGTGGTACGCAGGGATTGTTCTGATGGGGGGATGGCTGAAGGAGAACGACCGGCCGCTGCGCGTGGCTGGCGCCGCCCTGGCGACCTCGGTGACGTTTTTCCTGGTGAGCAACTTCGCGGTATGGGCGGTGTGGAACATGTATCCCAAGAACGCCGCCGGACTGCTTCAGTCCTATGTCGCCGGGTTGCCGTTCTTCCGCCAGACGGTAGCGTCGGACCTGCTGTTCAGCGTGCTGTTCTTCGGTCTGCCGCTGTTGGCGGCGGCACAACGCCGTTGGCGCACCGCGGGGGCATCGCGCACCGCCGCATAAGTCAACCAGCAGCCAGAAACATCCACCGCCGAGCCCGCGCAGACCGCAGAGGAAATAATTTGTCTCTGCGAACTCGGCGTTCTCGGCGGTAAATGCTTTTCGAAAAAAGCCGGATTCATCCGCCTTCCGGGCTGGCCACCGGCTCACCGCGCCGCCGCAGCCTGTAGAACAGCATCGCACCCAGAAACGTCACGACGAGCACGCCCAGAGTGGGGCCGGGGTATTCGCGGAAGAGCCGGCCGAAGACGTGCACGATCTCCTCCCCGAACAGAAGGGTCAGCGCCGTGAGCAGGGAGAAGCGCACCATGCGGCCGGCGAAGATGGCGAGCAGGAACTCCCCCAGGGGCATGCGGAAGACGCCCGCGGCCAGCACGAACAGCTTGAAGGGAGTGGGCGGGGGAAGCATGGAGGGCAGCATCAGCGCCCACACGGGGTGACGCTCGAAGGAATTGTGCAGGCTGGCCATGCGCTCCTTGGAAAGACGCTTGGCCAGCAATAGCTGCCCGCCCTTCAGGCCCACGCCATAGAGGATGGTGCAGCCCAGCGCCGAGCCCAGGGACGCCAGCAGCGGGAACATCCAGAAGCGCTGCGGGAATTTGTAGACGAAGCCGGCCACCAGCGGGTCCATGGGAATGCCCATGAAGGCCGCGTCCACGAAGGCAATGACGAACACCGCCCACGGCCCCAGCGGCGCCACCAGTCCCCAGAGGAAGGCCGTGTACTTCGCCAGAATGTTTTTCAGGATGTCCAAGCAGTCGGAATCTTCATTCTACGCGAAGTCCGCACACTACTTCTTCCATCTACCCCTGGTGGAATTGTCATCCCGAGCGAAGGCGCGCAGCGCCGAAGTCGAGGGATCTGGGTTTGAATCCCAGAAGACCAGCTTTCGAAGAAGGGACGAAAACCAAGATCCCTCGACTTCGCCCCGCAAGGCGGGGCTCCGCTCGGGATGACAATCTCCAGTTACTAAATGACACCTTCCAGGTCCAGCGTTGTTGCAGCCAAACTAGGACGGCTCAGGATGATTCGTCTTTCCGTCGAGGACTTCGAGGGCGTGCGGCAGCAGATCAATCACCGCGGCCAGCGATTCGGCGGCGCCCTTGGGGCTGCCGGGCAGGTTGACGATGAGGGAGCGTCCGCGGATGCCGCACACCCCGCGGCTGAGGGCAGCGAAGGGCGTCGAGCGCACGCCCTGGCCGCGCATGCGTTCGGCCAGGCCTTCCACCAGGCGGTCACAGACGGCGCGCGTGGCCTCCGGAGTGACGTCGCGCGGGGCCAGGCCGGTTCCTCCGGTGGTGACCACCAGGCGGGCAACGCCGCATAGCTCGAGCAGAGCGCTTTCGATGACGCTGCGCTCATCGGCGACGATTTTCGTCGCCACCACGGAGAATCCCTTGTGCTGGAGCGCCGTACCTACGGCGGGGCCGGAAGCGTCGGCCCGCGTCCCTTGGGCGGCGGAATCGCTGACGGTGAGGACGGCGGCGGTCATGCTTTCGTTGGCAGGAAGGATGATTGCATTCGGCGTCCCACGCTCGCGCTTTGGCCTCAGCCCTCGAGCACGTTCTCTTCGGCGTCGCGATTGGCCTCGTCAATCATGCGCAGGCCTTCCATCAGCAGGCCCTGGGTGGAGCGAGTGCAGGTGTGCTCGTTGCTGCGGCCGCTGAAGTCGAGCTGGAAGCTGCCGGTAGGCCAGGTGAGCACTTTGTAAACGGCGTCGTCGCCGCGCAGTTTGCCGTAGACGGCGTGGGTGATCTGGCCGTCGGTGAAAAACAGTTCACACTTCTCGCCTTCGTTGGTGAGGATGAGGGCGCAGGCCTTATGGCCGAGTTCCAGCGACTGCAGCAGGTCCATCACGTTCATCTGCGCCAGGCTGCCGCGCAGCGAGCCGTCTCCGCCGGGAGCCTCGCGCGCCAACTTCTCCAGCGCAATGCGGTCGATGCTCTTCTTCACCCGGGCGATGGCCTCGCGCAGGAAGAACGGTTTCTCCACGTAGTCGTCGACGGTGATGGGCAGGGTTTTAAGCTTCTCCGTGATGTCGGGCTTGCTGGCCATGAGGATGATCGCGGTTTTGGAGGTGGCGGCGCGCCCGCGCAGCTTTTCCAGGAGCTGTTGCCCGTCCAGGCCGGGCATCTGGAAGTCGCTGACCATCAGGTCGGGAGGATCGTCAATCGCCTTCAGCAGGGCGTCGGCGCCGTCGCCTGAGGTGGTCACCGTGGCCAGGGGCGCCAGGGCTGCGCGCAGCATCTCCAGCACCATGGGATTGTCGTCCACCACAAGCAGTTTGACGTTGCTGGGCATTCGGAGTGCTTACTTTCCCCTGCGCCGCTGCGGAGCGCGGGAACGATTCTGCGCGCCGGCCCCGCCCGGGCGGGACCTCCGGTACGAGCCCGACTTGCCGCCCGTTTTGCGCTGCAGCAGGACCTCGCGGATCTCGATGCCCTTGTCCAGCGCCTTGCACATATCGTAGACGGTGAGGGCGGCGACGCTGGCCGCAACCAGCGCCTCCATCTCCACACCCGTCGCGGCCCGTGTGACCACGCGCGTGGAAATGGCCACGCCATTCTCGCACAGCCGGGTATGCACATCAACGTGCGCTAGCGGCAGCGGATGGCACATGGGCACCAATTCGGAAGTGCGTTTGGCTGCCGCTATCCCCGCAAACCGCGCCACTTCCAGCGGATCGCCCTTGGGATTACGCGGCAGCGCCTTGATTACCTGCGGCGACATCTTCACAAATGCCGACGCTTCGGCCACGCGGCGGGTCAGCGTCTTGCGCGACACGTCCACCATGGTGGCGCGTCCGCGGGCGTCGTAGTGGGAAAGCTTGCGGGACATGGGGATGGCTATCATACAACCAGGTTTCAGGTGTCGGGTGTCAGGTTTCCGACCGACGCCCGAAGAGCCTGGCTCAAGCGGAAGGCAGCATCACCGAAACCAACTCGCCTTCAGGAATGCGGTCGCGATCGGGCGTAACCACCAGGTAGCAATTCGCGCGGCTGGCGGCGGCCAGGTCGCCGGAGCCTTGCCAGCGCACCAGCTCGACCTCCGCGGCGTCGTGCTCGCCGGACAGGCGCGCGGGCAGGAAGCGGGTGAGCCCGGTCTTGGTCCTGACCTCCGCCCGCAATCGGGCTTTGAGAAAAATCAGCGGCGAGGGCGGCGCGCCGCACAGCGCGTCGAGCACCGGACGCACGAACAGCTCAAAGGTGACGAGCGTGGAGATGGGATTGCCCGGCAGACCGAAGAAAGGTGTAGCCCGGCCGCCTCCGGCCGGGCCCGCGCCCCGCCCGCGGTTCGGCGCGACCGAGGGCGCCCGCGCTACACCGAAAACCACTGGCCGGCCCGGCTGGATCAGCGCTCCGGTAAAGAAGAATTCCGCATGAAACTCGGCGAGCTCCTGCTCCACCAGGTCGTACTTGCCGACGGAAACGCCGCCGGAGATGAGCAGCAAGTCTGCGTCCAGCCCTTGTTCCAGCAGGCGCCGCAGCGCGCTTCTTTCGTCGGGGGCGATGGGCAACAGCACGGGCTCGCCGCCCGCGGCGCGCACCTGCGCGGCCAGCGAGTAGCTGTTGGAGTTGCGGATCTGGCTGGGACCCGGCCGGGCGGAGACGTCCACTAGTTCGTCTCCGGTGGCCAGCAGAGCAACGCGCGGGCGCGCGTGCACGCGCAGTTCCGCGCGTCCCACGGCCGCCGCGGCGGCGATCTGCGCCGGGCCGAGGCGCGTGCCCAAAGTCAAAAGCATGTCACCGGCGTGGGCCTCGCTGCCGGCGGCGACCACGTTCTCGCCGGACTTCACTCCGCGCGTGATCTCCACAGTCGCGCCCGCGCGCGTGCTGTATTCCACCATGACTACGGCGTCGGCGCCCGCTGGGACGGGAGCCCCGGTCATGATCTCGACGGCTTGTCCTGCGTTCACCGGAGCAGCACCCGGCGGGAGTCCGGCGCCGGCGCGCACTTCAGCCACCACCGCCAGGCTCGCGGGCAACCCAGCCAGGTCGGCCGAGCGCACGGCGTAGCCGTCGCGGGTGGCGCGGGCGAAGGGCGGAAAATCGCGGTCGGCCACGACGTCTTCAGCCAGCACTCGCCCGCAGCTTGCGAGCAAGGGGACGGTCTCTTCCGCCGACGAGCGCAGGCCGCGGGCTTTTTCCTCGACCACGCGGCGGGCGTCGGCGAAGGGCAGCGGGTTGGAAGCGGAGGGCGTCACAGCCGGAGAAATGGTATCAGCCTGGGGTTGCGGCGCGGGCGAGTGGCCCGCTTCCACAGCGTACGCTCCGAGGGCTCCGAACAGAGCGTCCGCACTTGCCAAAAATGCCGCAACGCGAAACAATGCTGTCCGGTCTGCATCACCCCAAGCCACCGCCCATGAGTGCCGGCACCACCACCCCGACCGGAGCCCAACCCAAGAAGGCTATGGCCACGGTGGCGCTGGTGGAACTGGAAGAGGCTCCGGCCGCCATACTGCGCAATTGCTTCAAGCAGTTCGGAATTCAGACCGTGCCCCTCGGCGGCGACGTCGCTGAGCGTCTTAAAAGGCAGAAGTTCGAAGCCCTGGCACTGCGCCTGAACGACTCCGCCGAGGCCGTCCTGCAGGCCGCTCGCAATTCTCCTTCGAACCGGCGGGTGGTGGTGTACGGTATCAGCAGCGATCCCAAGGACACGCAGCGCTTCTCCAAGTACTGCATCAACGCCGTGCTGCCGGACCCGCTGGAGCGCCAGTCGGCGCTCAAGGTGGTGCGCGCCACGCGGCTGCTGGTGATCAACGAGTTGCGCATCTATGTGCGCGTGCCCATCCTGCTGGAACTGAACCTCGACACCGAGGGCCGCCGCTTCAAGGCTTCCACCCTGGAAGTGAGCGCCGGCGGAATGTCGCTGACCAGCGAGCATAAGTTTAGGGTAGGACAGGTGCTCGACGTCGCCTTTGCCCTCCCCGATGGCCAGCAGGTGAAGGTGGGCGCCAGCGTCTGTTGGCAGCGCGAACCCAATCAGACCGGCATCCGCTTCGAAGCCACCGACGAGCGCCGCCTGGTCGTGCGCCGCTGGATTGACGAGTACCTGGGAATTTCCTGACGCGGGTGGCGGCTCCTGGGAATTGCCAGAAGGAGGGCTAGGCGCTTCTCCGTTTGTTTGCTGCTCGGCGCTGCTTGCGAAGAACCGGGGCCAGCGCACGGAGAGTCTGGTTCACAGTTGCGGCGTCGGGGAAAACATCGAGCACTTCGGGATCGATCACCGCAACATTGGCGCCCTGGCGGTATCGTGCTGCGGTCACACCTCGCACTGCACGCGAAAAGTCATATTCACGCCGCATGGTGTCTCCGCCGTTCCTCCGATTGCGCCGATTAGGCTTCTTCTTCATAGCGCCTCCGTTCGCCTAGGGTGGCTTGCCTGGCCGAAATCAGCCGCGTGCGTTGTGACCGCTCAGCGAACGCCACCACCAAGAGTCTTTGCTGATTTGAATGGCCCAGCAACACATACCGGTGCTCGACGATCGAGTGATCGGGATCCGGCATCAGCAGCGCCAGTGGATCTCCGAACACGGTCGATGCTTCTTCGAATGTAATGCCGTGTTTCTTTGCGTTGGACTCAGCTTTCTTCGCGTCCCA
>CAZXVY010000083.1:0-9583 GCA_964644115.1 uncultured Terriglobales bacterium | reverse complement strand
GGCGGAAGTTTTCGGCATGGAGTGGTACAAGGTACACGACGAGGCCGAGCGGCTGGAGCACGCCGTCTCCGCCGACTTTGAGGCCAAGCTGGTGGAGAAGCTGGGGCGCGGAGGCGTGTGCCCGCACGGCAACCCGGTGACGTCCGAAGACCCGGAGAGCCGGCGGAAACGCGGATTGTGCCTGCTGGCGGAAGCCGAGCCCGGACGCACCTACTCCGTCAGCAGCGTTTACGAGCGCGACCGCGGGTTGCAGGAATTCCTGGAACAGCGCGGCATCCGCCCGGGCGTGCGGGTGAAGGTGCTGGCCCGCAACTTCGACCAGACCGTGAGCCTCTCCACCGACCGCGGCCGCGTCTCCCTGGGCGGACCCGTCGCTCAGAAGGTGTGGGTGGCGGCAAAGTAGCGCCGGGCCGCCGCATCGCCACGCGGTGAGCAGTTTTCTAGTACGGCTGGCTGGACGCTTTTCGGATCGCAACCTGCCGACTAACCACAACCAAAACCAAGATCCCTCGACTGCGCGGCTCGCTGCGCTCGCCGCTTCGCTCGGGATGACAAACTCCTCCAGAAACAGGCGGAGTGCGAAATGAAAAATCCGGCAGGCTCTATTTCCAGTCCTATTCCCGGTCCTATTTCGGCTCCGCTTCCGTCGCCGCCTTGATCTGCTTCGCCCGCGTTTCCACCTTGGCGGCTTCGGCGGCGCGGTTGGTGGCGCGCATCAGCGCCGCGTACTGCTCCAGTGTCCTGACCAGATCGGGATTCTCCGGTCCCAGCGCTTCCTCCTGCGCAGCGATGGCCTCTTGAAAGAGCGGCTCGGCTTCCGTGTACTTGCCTTGGGCGGCATAGACCTCGGCCAGACCTACAAGCGGCGCGTCGCGGAAGGGATTGTCCTTGCCCGCGGCCTTGATGGCGCGCTGGTAGGAGGCTTCGGCTTCCGCGTAACGTTTCTGCGCTTTGGCAGCGTCGCCCAGACGGGTGTGAACCAGGTCCAGCATGGGGGCGTCCTGCCCGTAGAACTTTTCCATGGTGGCGATCATGCGTTGGAACATCGCCTCCGCTTCGGGGTAGCGAGCCGCGGCCATGTAAAGCTCGGCCAGATTTTCGACGGCGCTGAAGACGCGCGGATTCTCCTCCTGCATGCCGGCTTCCTTGTAGGCGGCTTCGTGGATGGCGAGGGATCGCTTGAAGTAAGTCTCAGCGTCCGACCAGCGCTTCTGCGCCTGGTAGAGGCGGGCCAGCTTGTCCACGGCCGGCACCAGGAAGGGATTCGCCGGCCCGCCGGCTTGCTCCAGAACCTCCAGCATGCGCAGACCAATGCGTTCGGCGGAGTCGAACTTGCGCAAGGCTTCGTACTTATCGGCCAGCGGCAGAAGGGAGAGCGCCTCCAGCGGCGGCCCTTCGGTTCCCACCTTGGCCAGCAGCGGCCCCAGAAGCTTCTCGGCGGAGGCAAAGTCGGCGGCGTCGAGAGCTTTCTCCACTTCGCGGATGGAGGCCGCGAGCGCGGATTCCGGCGGGGGCGGGAGCGGCGTGTCTCCCGCGCCGGCGCCGGGCGCGCTCATCTCTTGGACGTCAGGCGGGCGCGTGCGCAATTCAAGGGCGCGCGCTTCCAGCTTTCCCGCTTTTTCCGGCCGCTGGGTGTCGCGCAGCAGCGCGGCGTAGCTTTCCAGCGCGCGCGCCAGGCCCGGGTCGTTGGAGGAGGAGGGGGAGGCGTTCTTCTCATACATAGCGATCGCACTCTCAAACCGCAACTCCGCCTCAGGAAACCTCTTGGTGAAGCGGTAGAAATCCGCCAGGTTGGCCACCTTGAGGGCCGTGTCCGCGCTCTCGCCGGCCACTTGCTTCATGATGGCCAGCGAGCGCTTGAAGAGAGTTTCTGCCTGGTCGAACTTGCCTTGCAGTTTCAGGGAATCAGCCAGGCCGTCCAGCGGAAGGGTGACGTTGGGATCGTCGGCGCCCATCGCGCCCTCCACGATCTTCAGGGATCGGCGGAAGAGTGGTTCCGCTTCCGCGGCTTTTCCCTGAAGCCTCAGCCTCTCAGCCAGATCGTAAATGGGAACCGCCAGCCGCGGATGGTTGGGATCGCCGTAGGTCTTTTCCTCCATGGCCAGGATGCGGCGATACAGCGGCTCGGATTCGGCGTATTTCTTCTGCGCGTCATATCCTTCCGCAAGGCCCTTGAGCTGGAGGCCCGCGATGCCTTCGGCCTGCGATTTTTCTGCCGCTGCCAGCAGGCGAGTGTAAATGCGCTCGGACTCGGAAAAAAGTCCGGACTTCCGCAGAGCGCCGGCCACCAGGTCGAGGTTCAGGACCAACATGAAGTCCAGTTCTTTCTGCTTCTCGGCCTGCGCCAGCCAGGGATTGGTGAGCGCCATGGCTTTCTCGGCGTCGCCGAGCATGGCCGCCTCGCGGGCAGCGAGCAGGTCGGCTTCAAAGGGCGCCGCAGCCTCCTCCTGCATCGCAGCCTGAACGGCGGGCAGGGGCGCCAGCGTCGTCAGCATCGCAAAGACCATCAAGCATGAAGTCCAGGGTGTGGTGTGACGGAGTTGCATGGGGTAGGCTCCCCGATTGCCGGAGAGGGTCACGCTAGCTTCGCCGGCTGGGTTTGTCAATCCCGGCTCGGCAGGGGCATGGCTATTGACGCCCGGCCCCTCTGCGGTCAGGATGGACGATTCGTAATCGAGGAACACATGACTCCATTTTTTCAGCCTCAGCCTGCAAGACTGCGCTGGATGCTTGCCGTTCTCCTGCTCAGCAGCCTGAGCGCCGCAGCCGCCGATTCTCCTTCCGACGCCATCCCGCAGCCGCGGCACGACCAGTACGCCGATCTCGCCGTGCGCTGGATGCAGGAATACCTGCGCGTGGACACCACGAATCCTCCGGGCAACGAGACCCGCGCGGTCGAGTTTTTTCGCCGCATCTTCGACCAGGAGGGCATTGAGCACCGGGTCTTCGAGTTCGCGCCTGGTCGCGCCAACCTGTGGGCGCGGCTGAAGGGCTCGGGCGCGAAGCGCCCTCTCATCCTGCTCAATCACACCGACGTGGTCAGCAGCGACCCGGCGCGCTGGAAGGCGCCGCCGTTCAGCGGGGAGATAGTCGAAGGCGCGATGTACGGCCGCGGCGCGAGGGACATGAAGAACCTCGGGCTGGCGCAATTGCTGGTGATGGTGATGCTGAAGCGCGAGCAGGTGGCGCTCGACCGAGACGTGATCTTCCTGGCCACGGCCGACGAGGAGGCAGGCGGCGAGGGCACGGACTGGATGATTGCCCATCAGCGCGAACTGCTGGGCAACGCCGAGTTCATGATCAACGAAGGCGGCTCCACCCGGATGGAGGACGGCAAGGTGAAGCAGGTGGGGGTGGCGGTGGGCGAGAAGGCCGCGTTCTGGCTGAAGGTGACGGCGCGAGGCACGGCCGGCCACGGCTCGCGCCCCATTGAGGACTCGGCGCCCAACCGCCTGGTGCGCGCCCTGGACCGCATCCTCCGCCACCCCAGCGAACTCAAACTGTTGCCGGTGGTGGAGGAATACATGCGCGAAATGGCGCGCTTCGAACCCGCCGAACGCGCCGCGAAGTTTCGCAACCCGCGCCAGGCGCTGCGCGACAAACGCTTCCGCGCGGAGATGGAGCGCGACTACTATCTCGGGCCCATGCTGCGCAACACCATCTCGCTCACCATGCTGGGCGGTTCGCAGCAGACCAACGTGATCCCGGGCGAGGCTTGGGCGCATCTCGACGTCCGCCTGCTTCCCGGGGAAGACCCGGAAGCCTTTCTGGCGGACCTGCAGCGCGTGATCAACGATGCGAACGTGAGCGTCGAGCCGCAGCAGCGGCCCTTCCTCATCGCCAACGAGTCTCCTATCAACACCGCCTTGTACGCCGCCATCCGGGGGGCCGCCGGCCGCTACTTCCCGGAAGCCGCCGTGGCGCCCCGCATCTCCACCGGCTACACCGAGTGCCAGCGCTACCGTCCGCTGGGCATGATGTGCTACGGGTTCGCGGTGCACGCCGCTACCTCCGAGGAATCCTCCAGCGCGCACGGCGACAACGAGCGCATCCGCGTGGAGGAGGTCCGCCGCGGCCCCCGCATCCTCTACGACGTGGTGGTGGAAGTGGCAGGCGCCGCCAGGCCCTGACCCGGACTGAATTGCGCTTGCGCCGGCGGCCGCCCAGCGCCGTCGATGGAGGCGTTTTGCGGCGGCGCTTTTCGGATACACTCTTGGGCTGGAACGAGGCGTTTTTGGTGCCCAGGAAGAAGACCCACAACCTGCATGATGCCGAAGGCCTGCGCGAACTGGTGCGCAGGCTGAAGGAGGGCATCTACATCACCGACCAGAAGGGCCGCATCCTGGACGGCAATCCCGCGTTTGTGCGGATGCTGGGCGCGCGCTCCCTGGAAGAGCTGAACGGGCGCAACATCCAGGAATTCCTGCTGGATCCTTCGGCCCGCCGGCACGAGCACGACGTGCTGGACCGGGAAGGCTCGGTGCGCGAGTTCGAGCTGCAGATCCAGCGCCCCGACGGCCCTGTGGCCACCGTTATCGACACGGCTTACGCATCGCGCGATGCCGCGACCGGCGAGGTGGTGTATCACGGCATCCTGGTGGACATTACCGACCGCAAGCAACTCGAGCACCAGTTGCTGGAGCAGGCCATCCGCGACCCGCTCACCGGCTGCTACAACCGCCGCTTCCTCGACGACTTTGAAACCCGCTCCGAGGACCAGCCCTGGGGCTGCATCATGATTGATATCGACCGCTTCAAGAACTACAACGACCTCTACGGACATCAGGCGGGCGACAAGGTGCTGGTGTGGATGAGCCGCTTCCTCATGCGCCAGACCCGCGTCGAGGAAGCCGTGGTGCGGGTGGGCGGCGACGAGTTCCTGGTGGTCCTGGGCGGCGGAGACATGGCGCGCACCGAATCTGCCGCCAAACGGCTCGAGTCTGTAGCCGAAACCGAAGCCCCGGTCCCCTTTTCCATGGGCTGGGCGGCGCGTGAGGAAGGCGAGCGCCTGGAAAAGACCATAGGCCGCGCCGACCAGAACCTGCTGGCCGTGCGCGTGGATAAGCGCGGCCCCGAACGCGACCGCCGCGAACGGCTTTAGTCGCTACCCGCCCTGCAGTTTCCGCAGCGCCTCCAGCACGTGCTCGTTGGGCGGAGACTGGCCCAGCTCGTAAAGGCGGCTGAAGGCAATCTTGCCCTGCTTGTCCACCAGGAACACGGCGCGCTCGTTAATGCCGGGCACGGGAGGGCCTTCGCGCAGCACGCCGTATTGGCGCGACACTTCCGCGTGCGGCCAGGCGTCGCTGCACAGGGGATAGCGCAGCAGGCCGATGTCGCGCTTCTGCCACTCTAGGTGGCTGAACACCGAGTCCATGCTTATGCCCACGACCTGGGCATCGTAGCCGGCGAACTTTTCAAGGTCCGCGTTGTACGCCGGCATTTGCAGGCTTCAAGTGGGGGTCCAGTCGAGGGCGTAGAAAGCCACCACCACGTTCTTCTTGCCCAGCAGGTCACTGAGCCGGAAGCGGTGCTTCTCGGTGCCCGTGACCGCGGGCAGGTCGAAGTCGGGAGCGGTTTCTCCTACGGCAAGTGGCGGCATGGGTTCCTCCGCGAGGAAATTGGCGAGCGCGAACCGTCAGTCCGCACAAGCGCACCAGTTTATGGGGCCAGGCTGGTTGCGGGCAAGCGCTTGACAGCGGGCGTAGACTTCTTCTCGGTCTTCATCGCCAATCCAGGAGGCTGTTATGGGCAAAGTGGCACGCGAAGTAGTGCAGAAGGCGGGCATCAACGTGGACGAGTTGCTGAAGAAACTGGTCCGCGCGGCCTCCGCCGAGTTTACGACGTATTACTACTACACCATCCTGCGGGTGAACGCGATCGGGTTCGCCGGGGAAGGGTTGAAGGAGATCATCGAAGACGCGCGCATCGAAGACCGCAACCACTTCGAGGCGCTCACCCCGCGCATCTATGAGATGGGCGGCGCGCTGCCCCGCAATATCCTCGACTTCTGCAAGGACGCGGCCTGCCCCGACGCCTATCTCCCCGCGAAGCCCAAGGACGTGAAGCAGATGCTGAAGGTGCTGGTGGGGGCCGAGCGCTGCGCCATCCGCGTCTACACCGACATTTGCCAGATGACCCAGGGCAAGGACCCGCGCACTTACGATCTCGCGCTCGCCATCCTGCATGAGGAGATCGAACACGAAGCCTGGTTCTCGGAGTTCATCGGCGAAGGACCTTCGGGACACTTCCGCCGCGGCACTCCGGGTGAATCGCCGTATACGTCGCGCTTCCTCACTGTGCCCAAGGGCTAGCCCGTGCTGAAACGTTCTCGCGGCCCCGCAAGAGCGGGGCCGCGACAGCCAGCGGGACGCCGGCGCTACGCCGCCGTCCGCTGGGTGCGCGTGGCGGGCGTGAGTGACGCGCCTCCGGGCTCGGTGCGCAGTGTCCGGGCGGCGGGCCGCAGGCTGGTACTGGTCAACCGCGCAGGAAAGTTCTTTGCACTCGATGCGGTGTGCCCGCACGCCGGAGGCCCGCTGGATGAGGGCGAACTCTACCACGGCGCCCTGGAGTGTCCCTGGCACCGCTTCCGCTACAACCTCCGCACCGGAAGGAACCTGTATCCCGCCAACGTCTATCCCGACGACATGCCGGCGCTGAGGCAGGAGATCAAACCGGTCCCGGTGTACCGCGTGAAGCTCGAGGGGAAAGACGTCTTGGTGCAAGTGCGGAGAGCCCGAGGGGTGGCGTCGTAAGTGGCGGGAATCGGTTGACTCAGGGCCCCCAGCGGCGTACTGTGGGCCCCTTTCCCGGGTCAGTCACCTTTCTGGAGGTGGCGTCTTCCTCGAAACCTGGGACTTGGAGGTAGACCATGCAATCTCATAAGGCTCGAATCGTGCTTTGCCTGCTGGCTTTGAGCTTGGTTGCTTTGACCCTTGCGACCGAGGCGTCGGCTTTCCAGGCCACCTACCAGGCCTATTGTGGGCATCCGCAACACGGAGAGGGCGGCTGGCGGGGCGCTTGCCATGCCGACGCAAAAATTGCCGCGGCCGACGCCAGGGACCATCAGGCTAGCAACCGCGGCCACCGAGTGGCCACGGTCCAGTGTAAGTGATGTCGGTCGAACCGCGATTGAGCTTTGGACGCCGCCGCTAGTCGCGCCTGCAACGGCCGGCTTACGCTCTTACTCCCAGCAACTGGCGCAGGACGTAATGCAAAATCCCGCCGTGCCGGTAGTAGAGCACTTCCTGCGGAGTGTCAATGCGGACGGTGGCTGTGAACTCGGACTTCGCGCCGTCGGGCTTGGCCGCGCGGACGCGCACGGTACGGCCGGAGGCGAAGCCTGAATCAAGGAGTTGAGGCAAGCCGAGGATGTCGCAGGTCTCTTCTCCGGAAAGGCCGAGCGTTTCGGGATCTTCGTCCGGCAAAAATTGCAGCGGCAGAATGCCCATGCCCACCAGGTTCGAGCGATGTATGCGCTCGTAGCTCTGGGCGATGACGGCGCGCACCCCCAGCAGGTACGGCCCTTTCGCGGCCCAGTCGCGCGACGATCCCGAACCGTACTCCTTGCCTGCCAGAATGATGAGCGGCACGCCTTCGGCGCGGTACTTTACCGAAGCGTCGAAGATGGACATGGATTCCCCGGACGGGAGGTGGCGCGTGACTCCGCCTTCGGTTCCCGGCGCGAGTTGGTTCTTGAGGCGGACGTTGGCGAAGGTGCCGCGCACCATCACTTCGTCGTTGCCGCGGCGCGAGCCATAGGAGTTGAAGTCGGCGGGCTTCACTCCGCGCGAGATCAGGTACTGCCCCGCCGGGCCGTCTTTCTTGATGGAGCCGGCGGGCGAGATGTGGTCGGTGGTGACGCTGTCGCCCAGGCGGGCCAGCACGCGCGCGCCGCGGATTTCCGCCACCGGCGGCGGGGTCTTCGCCATGTTCTCGAAATACGGGGGATGCTTGATGTAGGTGGAGTTCGGGTCCCAGGCGTAGGTCTTGCCCTCGGGCGCGGCGATGGCGCGCCAGCGATCATCGCCTTCGAAAACGGAGGCGTAGGTCTTCTGAAACTGCGAGGAGGCCAGTGATTTCTCGATGGTCTGGGCGATTTCCTTCTGCGAAGGCCACAGCTCGCGCAGGTAAACGGGCTTGCCGTCGCGGTCGTGGCCGAGGGGATCGGTGGTGAGATTCAGGTCCATGCGCCCGGCCAGCGCGTACGCCACCACCAGCGGAGGTGACATCAGGTAGTTGGCGCGCACTTCGCTGTTGATGCGTCCTTCGAAGTTGCGATTTCCGGGAAGCACCGAGGCCACCACCAGGTCGTTGTCCTGTACCGCCTGCGAGACCGCAGGCGGCAGCGGCCCGGAGTTGCCGATGCAGGTGGTACAGCCGTAACCCACGGTGTGGAACCTCAACTTTTCCAGATACGGCATCAGGCCGGATTGCGTCAGGTATTCGGTGACCACCTTCGACCCGGGTGCCAGCGACGTCTTCACCCAGGGCGCAACCTGCAGGCCGCGCTCGACTGCCTTCCTGGCCAGCAAGCCCGCGGCCACCATCACCGAGGGGTTCGAGGTGTTGGTGCAACTGGTGATGGCGGCGATGACCACGCTGCCGTGCTGCAACCGGCCTGCAAGATTCCCTTCGCCGTTCCCGGCAGGACCGCCGAAGAGATGTCCGCCTTCGCCCTCCCACTGCCCCACGGGCTTCTCCGGCCGCTTGGCCGCAGGCTTGATGAGCGAGGGCAGCGCGTCGGCGAACGATTGGCTGGCCCGAGAAAGAGGGACGCGGTCCTGGGGGCGCTTGGGCCCGGCCAGGCAGGGCTCTACGGTCGCGAGATCGAGATCGAGCACGTCGGAGTAGCGCGCTTCCGGTGTGTTGGCGGTGTGGAACATTCCCTGCTCGCGGCAGTAGGCCTCGACCAGAGCGACGTCCTGCGGGTTGCGTCCGGTGAAGCGCAGGTAGCGAAGCGTCTCGGCGTCCACCGGAAAAATTCCGCAGGTAGCGCCGTATTCGGGCGCCATGTTGGCGATGGTGGCGCGGTCGGCCAGCGGCAGCCCGGCGAGGCCCGGCCCGAAGAACTCCACGAATTTCCCCACCACGCCCTTCTTGCGCAGCATCTCGGTGACGGTGAGCACCAGGTCGGTAGCGGTGGAGCCTTCGGCCAGCGCGCCCGTCAGGCGGAAGCCGACCACCTGGGGAATGAGCATGGAAACCGGCTGGCCGAGCAGCGCGGCCTCGGCTTCAATGCCGCCCACGCCCCAGCCCAGAACGCCCAGGCCGTTGATCATGGTGGTGTGGGAGTCGGTGCCGACCAGCGTGTCGGGGAAGGCGGTCAGGGTGCCGTCCGGGTCCGGGCGGGCGGAGATGACGTCGGCCAGGAACTCCAGGTTGACCTGGTGCACGATGCCGGTACCCGGCGGGACCACACGGAAGTTGGCGAAAGCCTGCTGGGCCCAGCGCAGGAGTGCGTACCGCTCCCCGTTGCGCTCGTACTCGCGCTCCACGTTGACGGCAAAGGCCTGGGCGCTGCCGAACAGGTCCACCTGGACCGAGTGGTCAATGACCAGGTCGGCGGGATGCAGCGGGTTGATGC
>CAZXVY010000082.1:0-9624 GCA_964644115.1 uncultured Terriglobales bacterium | reverse complement strand
TTTCACTCCCACGCCACCATGCGCCTGGGCATGACCGCAGGTGCGGCCGGCGCCTCAATCCACTCCACGTTGCCCCACAGTGCGGTCAGGCGGTTGTCGTGGGCGCTCACGTTTTCGTAACCAATATCGGAGTCGGCATCGTCAATGTCGGCCTTGGTGCGCGTCCCGGCGTCGAAGACCAGGTTGTCCTTCGTGGGCCCGATACGCATGAGTTGGAACGTTCCGCTGGCCACGTCGCAGCGCTCGGTGGTGGGGCCGTTGGTTTGGCTCCCGGCCTGATCCCAGAAGGTGACGCGGCACTGACGGCTGCCCGTGGTGCCGGTACCACCAAAGCGCGCCCACACGTCCACCAGGATGATGTCCGCATCGGAGGTGACCTCAGCGGGCAGCGACGTATCGTTCAGGCGGTCCACCTGGCTGGCGCTGGTGTGATTGTTGTAGGTGGTGGCGTCGTCGGGGGTGCCGGGCACATCGTTCACGCAGTCGGCGTTCGAGGTGCCGGTGCAGCCCGCGCCGTTGCGCGTCCAAGTAACGGTGTTGTCGCTGCTGGGGAAAATGCCTGCGATCTTCGACCCGACCGTGGGGTAATCGGTCTGGAAGGTGCCCGTCTCGTCGTTCACGCGGACATCGTCAAAGAAGATGTCGAAGTTGGCTGGGGCCGTATCGTTCAAGCTACCGGCGCCCAGGTAAATCCGGCTGATACCGTTGGCGCCGTCGAGCGTATCCGTGGAGGAGTGAGTAGCCTCCACCGCGCCGTTGAGCCGCAGTTCAATGGAACCGTTGGGCGAATCGCCCAACACTACCTTCTGGGATGTGCAGTACCAAGTATTCAAGCTGAGCGTCGTAGTACCGTCAGTATCGGTGGCTGTGAGCGTGTTCGTGATGCGCAGCTTGGGTCCGGTGATCAGTTTGATATGAACCGGCCCTGAGCCGTTGACCGAGGAATTGCCGTTCCCCCAAATCCAGATGCTGACCGGCAAGGTGTCGGGCAGGTCAACGATGTAGAAGCAAAACTCCGCTGAGTACGTGCCGGCAGTATCGGCGGCGCTAAAACTACGCCGGACGTGGGTAATTATCCCAGTGGTCTGGTTGGTGCGCATGGCATAGGTGCCAGAGCGCTTGGTGGTGGTCTGGATGGTGGGCGAGCCAGGACTCTCAATCACCGTCCACATCGTAGTGATGAAATCGTTCTCCTCGAAGCCGGTTTCGAAGACGCGGCCGGCAAAGCTCTCAACCGAGAGTCCGCAGAGCACGCAGAGCAGCAAGAGGATCTGCGATGTTTGATGTTTGATGTGCGATGTGAAAGACCGGGTCTCGGCCACTCCGCCGCGCCACTCCGGAGTGCACGGACGGGAGCCAGCCGAAACCTGAGCGGCGCCCCACCCATGCGACAGCCAATCACTTCGCACATCACACATCGCAGATCGCACCTGCCTCACTGCGTCCTCCGAATGGCCAACTCCACCCCAATCAGCCTTGCCGTAGTAGCCGCCGCCAAAGTGTCTGAGGCATGCGCCGCATCCCGCTTGATCCTCACATAGGCCATCTCTCCCGCCGCGCAGGTTCCGGTGGTAGTCACCGTGTTCGATACCGTGTCGTTGAGCTGGTTGGCCGTGCCCTTGGCAGTATCGGCGGTGAATACATCGTCGGTGAAGGCTGGGTCGTCGCTCTCCGCGTCGGCGGCGCAGGCAATGGCAATCTGCCAGACTACGTCGTTGACGATGGCCGCGGTGTTCCAGGTCACCAGCGCATCAATGTTCGAGCCTGCGGCCCAGTCCGAAGGCAGGCGAAACTTGCGCTGCGCGGTGAGCGAGCCGGAATCGGTGGCGAAATCCAGCGTGCCCTGCTGAGTGTTGGTGCCGGTGCGGCAGGCGGCGACGGCGGCGGCGGCCGTGGGCGTGTCCCAGTTCAGTAGCGCCGTGGTGTTCTGGCAGCCGGCCCCATCAAACCATATCTTGGAAACCGTGGTGACGGCATTGCCGGTACCCTCCACGTTCAAGGTGACGTTGTTCACGTTCCCCGAAGAATCGATCCTGGTCGTGGCGTTGGTCTGCAAGGCGGTGGTGGCGTTGACGGTGGGCGTCACTACGCTGGTGCCGAAGTAGCCCGTGCGGGGCCGGTTCGCTCCGGATGCGCCGATGTCGTCGGCGTTGTCCGTCCCGAAGTCCAGATCGTCGCCCAGCCGCACCAGGCCCGCGCCGGTGAACAGCGCGTAGTTCGTAGTTCCCACCCCGGCTTGGTTCTCAATCTTGATGCCGTAGTTGGTGGTCACCGTGCCCGCCGAGCGCGAGTTGCTCCTCACCCGCACTCCGTGCATCCCGGTCACAGTGTTGGCGCTGCCCATAGACGCGAAGGTCTCAAGGCCGGTGAGCCGGGTGACGTTGCCCCCGCTGCTCAGGACAAAAGCACTGGCCAAACCACCTTGCAAATCAGTTACCGTACCTGCCCCGGAATGATAGGCATCTCCGCCGAAGGCGTTCGCCTGGGTGATGTCCCCCGAAGCGTGCGTGGTCTCTACCGCCCCATACACGCCGTAACCGAAGAGCGAGCCGGAAGTGTTACTGATCTGGACGGTCCCGTTCAGCGCCGTATTCTTCGAGGTTGACGGGTCTTTGAGCTTGAAGGTCGCGGCAGCTACCTTGATGTAGGTGTTTTGCAAGATGGTAGTGAAGCTGCTGGTGGCCGTGCCCGAGTCCATGTCGAAGTTGCCCGCGCCCGTACCTACCGTCTGCGGCTCCAGGCGCAAGCCGTAGGCGTTGGTGATGGTGCCCGCCGACTCCACCAGGCTGCGAATGCGCGCGCCGTAGGCATCGGTCACCGTGCCTCCACCAACCGTTTGTTCGGTCAGGATGTCCAAGCCGTAGAGACTGGCGCGGGTGCCGGAAGAATTCTGCGAGTCGGCAATGGCGGTGAGTGCGGCCACGTTGCCGGTTCCAGTGTCAGCGGCAGAGACTGTCTTCTGCCCGCCAAGGGTCTGGGTGCCCGTTGATACCCCGCCCGCTTGCGACGTGGTGGCGAACGGCAGGTTGGCGCTGAGGTTGTTAGGAGAACCTGCATCCTTCTGCCAGCGCACGTTGACGCCGTCCGCGGGGGCCGCAGGCGTCGAGTCGTCAAAGTCTGCATCCGTGGCCGCCACACCGTTCACGGAAAGGTTGTCGCCGCTACCCGCGCCCCCGTCATCGTCCTGGCAAACAATCTCATTCGACGCGTTGATGGTCAGGTTGCCGCCGTTGGCTCCCGCGCACTGCCCGATCACGTTCCAAGTAAGGCTGAGGTCGCTGACGATGGAGGAATTGGCCCGAAAGCCGATGTAGTTATCGCCACCGGCGTCGGCCTCACGCAGGCGCAACTCTTTTTGGTTGTCGAGGGACTGGTGGTCGGTAAAGACGTTGGCCAGATCCAAGGCCGCCGCCTTGTGCAACCCAGAGGTCGTGGCGCCGTCGCAATATTGGACGTAACCATCATCGAGCACCTGCACCTTGCCCTCGGCAGAAGCCCCGCATGCAAGCGAAGTCGCCCCGCCGTCCGCCAGGAAGTTGGCTTCCGTGCTGGCCGCCACCAGTTCGCCCCCTGACACGCCGACCCCGGCGCCGTCCACATCGGTGAGCAGCAGGTAGGCGCTCAGGTTGTTGGGCGTGAGCGCATCTTTCTGCCACTTCACGTTGACAGCGTTCGACGGCGCTGCCGGCGTGGCGTCATCGAAGTCGGCATCCGTGGCCGCGGTACCGTTCGCCGAGATGTTGTCCCCGCTTCCGGCGCCTCCGGTGTCCAGGTCGCTGACGGCTCCGTTCTCGCACTTCTTCCACGTGTTGCTGCTGGATGTCGCCCAGATCTTGTAGTCCCCGGCCGCGCAGGCAGGATTCCCCGCTTCTTCCACCGCTTCCAGGTAGTCGTTGCCCGAGCCATCGCCGATCACCAGGAAGTTGTGGAACACTCCGCTGCGGAACCGGGCGGCATGGAAGTCGACATCGTAGTTACCCCGCGCTGCCCATTCCGTGTTGTACATCACCGGCGTCGCGTTTTTGGCGATGGCCACTCCCCCTGTCCAGGTGTCAACCGAGGCCCCCAGAGCTTCGCCGTTGGCAGCAAGGAACAGGGCCGCGCTGGTCACACCGCTTGGCACCCTACCCTTCAGGCTGAACACCATCCAGTCCGTTGTATCGGTGACGAAGATGAGGTCGTGAATGGTTTCGGACGCGCCTCCATTGTTCCGCAGCGTCAGGCTCATTTGCTTTGAACCAGTGCCGAACTTCAGGGCTGCGTAGGCTCCCAGCCAGTCGCCGGAAACAACCGAGGTGATGGCGTTGTCCATGCGGCAGCGGGAATCACCGAAGGTGGAGGCGGCGGATGGGTAGACGGCCTTCTTGCTACCAATGCCGAAGAAAAACGTGCCCGAATCGAATGACACCACGCCCGGATTGGGCGCCCCGGCGCATGTCCAGGTTGGGTCGGTGTCGAACCAGGACTTCGTGGCCGTGTTGCCGCTGGTAGTGTAGGGCAGCGGGAACTCGTTCAGTCCCTCAATGCGGAGCTGGGAGTGTACCCCGTAGATGCCCCAAGCATTACGGGCGCGCACGATGCCCTGCGAACTTGTGATCTTCGCGGTCACGGCCCGCATGCCGTCAATGGTGCCGCCGCCGTTCAGCCGGAAGACTCGCGTAGGAGAATCCGTCGCCGCATCCACCCCGCCATCAGCTTGGATGTTCTGCAAGTGGACGATGCAGCCTGCGTCCGCATCCACCGAGTAATTGGTGTTGTTCTCGAAGTAGGTACCAATGACTGACAAACTCCAAGGCGGAGAGGCAGAACCGGCGGGAGTGGGGGTGTGAGAATCGCTGCGCTTGATCCCTGTCTTGGTGGTGCCGTTGATATTCGATTCGATGTAACCACCAATTACGGTATTGCCGACTACATTCTCGAAATGCATCCCAATCTCGGCCACGCGCGCGGTCACGTTGCGATAGGTGTTGCTGCGGCCGCCCTTGTCGTAGATGGCGGTCACCGCTGCCCCCGAGCCAGGTTCTGCTTCCAGATTCTCGATGTTGGCGAACACGTTGCCCGAGTACACCCCGTTGGTGCTCTCCATGTACAGCGCCGGACCTTGATGGTTGTAGGTTGAGACCCGACTAATGTGTAACAGCTTGGTTGCATTGGCGTATATAGCTCTGGAGCCGGTTCCGGTGCCGCGCAAGGTGAGATCCCGGATGCACGGGTAGAACAAAGCTGTGGATGCCCCGTGGTTGATGCGCAGGACATCGGAACCGCTGGTGCTGTTGCGGATGCGCGTGCCTTCGCCCGCTCCCATCAGGCAGATCGCGTTCCGGGTGATGTTGAGGGGCGCGGTGATGACAAAGTCGCCGGCTGGCACCCACACCTGGCTCTGGCTGGAGTTCGGGTTCACGTTGCCGTCGGTGATCAGGGCGGCCGTGGGCAGCGCGTCCAGCGCCGCCTGCAGCTTTGCGGTATCGTCGGTCGCGCTGTCGCCCTTGGCGCCCCACCACTTGGCGCTCACCCGGTGCAGACCACGGTTGGACGCGAACTGCACCTTGCCCGTGCCCGCCAGCGCAAACACCTGCTCGTTCTCGTGGGCCTCAATTCCGCCGTTCCAGGTCACCGTAACGCCAGTGGGGACGGAAAGCACAGCGCCGCTCGTGAACTCCACCACCAGCGACGCCGGGACCGCAGTGTTCACGTTGACCGTGTGAGTGGAGGCGCCCCCCACCACCAGCCGGACTTTCTTGCTGCCCACCCCGAGGAAGGGATCCGCAGCCCAGGTTTGTGCGCCTTCCAGCCCGCGCGCGTCGGCCGTGCCCCCGGTTGCGGGCAGGTCCGCAATGCAAGCCGTGATCTTGGCGCCGGCGTCGCTACCGCCGAACTGGTCGCAATAGCGGACGTTGTGAAAACGCGAGCCCGTCACCGCCGCGAGCTGGGTGTCGACGTATTGCCGCGATGCCACCTGAATGGCCACGCCCGCGGGCACCACCGTGGAGCGGATGGCCGCGATGGTGGTGGTCGGCACGTTGGGCACCGACCACAGCTCCTGGCTGGTGGAGCCGTCGTCCAGCTTGTAAACCACTTTGTAGTAGGTGCCGGAGGGCGTCGCGCCCTCGTTGGGAACCAGCGCTACATTGAGCGCGCCGCCCGCGCCTAGGGTCACGCTCTTTGAACCGGCGGCCACGGCTTGGCCGCCCGCCGACTCGAAGGCCGGCCAACTGATCAGCAGGGTGCCGCTGGCGGACGTGCCGTCGGCGCGGTACACCACGTCGCTGATGGTGGTGGTGCTGGGCGCCTGCGCGCGGACCGCGGCGGCAGCCAGCAGGAACGAGATGAGAATGACGTGGAGGCGTTTCATGATTACCATGGTACGTTCGACGAACCTCCCCCGGACGCAGGACGAATCGTCCCGAGGGCCAAGACTGTGTGCTGAAGCGGAGTGTCGAGCTGCGGACTGGCTAGCTGGTGCGTTCTACGGCGGCGGTGTAGCTGCGGACAAAGTCTTCCACGCTGTGCACGTATACATCGGCGAAGTCCACCACCGGACGGCACGACTGAATGCGCAGCATGGCCTCTTCCAGACCCCAGCCCTGGGCGCGCAGCAGCGCCAGCATCATCATGGGAGCGCGGTGCACGCCCGCGGCGCAGTGGATGAACAGTTTGGCCTCCGCATCTTCCAGCGCCCGCGTGGCAAAATCCACGCCGCGCTGAAATACTTCCGGAGGTTTGGGCTGGAAGTCGTCGTCCACCGGGTTCCAGAGGACTTCGACGAAGTAGGGCTCGGCGAGCAGCGTGTCGTCGAACTCAATCTGCATGTCAATGATGTGGGTGATGCCGGCTTCTACCACCTCCAGCATCCTGCGCTCATCCCAGATGGCGCCCCCGACCGCCACGCGGTCGGTGATCCACGTCATGTCCATTTACGAGTTCAAGTTCGGCGTACACTCCTGCCGCGGGTGAAGTCCTTCCATTTTACCCTAGACCCTTACCCGCCCCGCGTGCAGCGGCCACCCTCGGGTGCGTTTCTATTTCTCGCTCGGCTCGCGCAATCCCAGCCTCTTGGTCAGAATCTCCGCCAGCGACGGCCCCTCGGGGTTCTCCCGCCCGGCGCTCCTCAGCTCCGCAATTCCGGCGAAGTCAAAAACAAAGCGCGCGTGGGCACAGCTTGCCCGCTTGGCCTGCTCCAGGAAGGCGTGGATGATCTCCGGCACCGCGCCCATCACCTCTTCCCGCGCCCGAGCTACTTGCTCCGCAGGTGTGGCGGGGACAGCCGGCGCCAGGTTGTGTTGCTTGGCTTCTCCGTTTGCTCCGTGCTGGGATCGCGATCGAGTGTGGTTCATGGTCGCAAAAAGCCTGCGGGGCGCCGATTTCCGGCGCCCCGCGCTTTTCCTCAACTCTCTAGTTCAGGATACCAGACCCGCAGGGGTGAGAGTGACACCACCGGCACAACTTTATTTCTTTACCGCTGAGTCACTTGCAGCAGATTTGCCTCCGCCGGGGGCTTGACAGCCTCCAGCGACTCCCTGCTCGTGCCAGGGCAGCGGCGCCAGCAGCTCCCGCTCCAACAGCATCTCAGCCAGATGGTCGAGGGTCTCCGCGTAGCGCCGCACCACCGTCCGCCGCGCGCACCCCAGGTGCTGCGCGGCCTCTTCGTGAGTGAACTCCTGGAAGGCCAGCCGCGCGATCAGCTTCTGGGAAAACACGTCCAGCCCTTCCAGGCAGCGCTCCATGTCGTGGACAAAAATCACCGCGTCTTCGAACGTTGCGGCGCGATAGGCCGTCATGCGCGCGCGGAAAAACTCGCGCCCCAGCATCGCGGGCAGCCGCCCCAGGTCAATGGACATGCGGAAATAGCGGCGCAGCAGCGCCACCGTGCGCCCCCGGTAGAGCGAAAGCTCCTCCCGCGGGCCCTGAAATCGTGGCCGGGCGCCGCGCGTCATGGCCGGCCTCCCGGCGCGCGCGTGGACGACGCCATCTCCGCCATCCGCAGGCTGCACCCCTTGCAGTACGTGACCTTGGTTCCCCAGGGACGCAGGCATAAGGCGCCGCATCCTTCGCAATACTTCGCCTCCAGGACCACCACTTCGGCCCGGCTCTCCATGCTGTTTTCTCGCTTTCCTGGCCTCGCAAGGCCAAAAAAAAGCCCCACGCGGGTCCGGTTAGGGACCCGCGCAGGGCTCGTTTGTTTTACGACGACCTGCTTCGCTTTATGAAGTTGTGCAGAGACGTTGCTGGTAACGTCTCTGTTCCACTATCGAGTGCTCAGATCAGCCGCTCATCCTGCTTTCTCGTGAAGTACCCTTCTTCGTAGCCGGACTTCAGCACCCGGCCGTTCTGCACCACCACGCTCAGGCGCCCGGAAAACCGCAGCGCCAGCAGCAGCCGCTCGGTGGCCGCGGAGAGCATCTCCGAGTGGCGCACCTTGCGGCGAAACTCCAGGAAAATCCGTTCCTGTTCGGGAGGATCCGGCTCCGCAGCGGCCCTCACCATCTCAATCTTACAGCTATAAGACACCTTTACAATATATCTCAACATCAAATAGCCTGTCAAGAACTTTATTTCCTTATCGGTATTACACTTGCGTGGCTTATAGCGATGTGATATAATGTTTCCCATGAAAGTCAGACAGCTTCAGGAGAACATGCGCCAGGAGATGTGGAGACGCATCGAGGCCGGCGAACTCACCGGACTCAAGCTGGCCAAGCAGACCGGCTTCCAGCAGGCCCACATCTCGAATTTTCTCAACCGCAAACGCTGGCTCAGCATTGGAGGCATGGACAGGGTGCTTGCCACGCAGCACTTGTCGGTGCTCGACCTGCTCGACCCCGCCGAAGTCAACAAGCGGGCCAGCATTCTGCCTCCCAGCGAGGACGACTTTGAGAACGTCCTGCTGGTCGAAGGATCGGTGGCCGCGGGCGAGCCCCTGGTAACCAGCGAGAACGTGCGGGAGATCCTGAAGTTCAAGAAGAACTTCCTGGCGCGGTTGCGTCCGGAGATGGAATCGCCGCGCAACGACTGGCGCCGGTTTGTGATGGTGAAGGTGGACGAGCGGGACGGCATGAGCATGTATCCGCGCCTGCTGCCCGGCGCCACCGTGCTCATTGACCGCCACTACGACTCGCTCAACCCCTACCGCAAGGGCGAGCCCAATATGTACGGCGTGAAGAAGGACGGCGGTTGCACGGTAAAGTACGTGGAACTGGTGGGCTCGAACCTGGTACTCCGCCCCCACAACCAGTCGTATCCGGTGGACGTGCTGCCGGTAGAGGAAGGTAAGACCGTCTCCGACTACATTGTCGGCCGCGTCTGCCACGTTTCCATCGCCCTGGAGTAACGCGCCCTGCCATCCGGCCCTGCCGGGCCGCAGAAACGAGAAAGCCGCGGCCCCGCAAGGGCGGGACCGCGGCTTGGTTGACTCCCACTCCGAACCTCAGTGTTTCTTCTTCTTTTTCTTCTTGTCCTTCTTCTTCCTCTTCTTGGCCTTCTTCTTCCCGCCCTTTTTCTTGGCTTTCTTAGCAGTTTTTTTCGTTCTCTTTTTCTTCGGCGCGGGCTTCTTTTTCTTGGCCGGCTTTTTGGGAGCGGCCTTCTTCGACGCGGGCGGTGGCGGGGCCACCACGGCAGCGGGAGCTG
>CAZXVY010000081.1:0-9788 GCA_964644115.1 uncultured Terriglobales bacterium | reverse complement strand
GTTGCATGATGCGCAGCCTCGCTTCCGTGCCGATGGCCGAGAACATGTCGGCGTAGCGGGTCACCTGCTCACTGTTCCTCCTGCTTTGGATGACGGACATAGTTCGATAGTTGCAGAAATATGGATTCGAGTCAAGCCGGGTCGGGAAAGCGCGGGAAGCCGGCCCCAGAAAATATCCGCTGGTAACGTGTCGATAATGGGTCATGCCGTTCGACTAACCTCAGAACGGGCAGGGAGGCCCGCAATCCATGCAATACCTAATGCTTATCTACGCAGACGAGTCGGGGTGGGACAGGCTTTCGGAGGCGGAGCGCGCGAAGGCGATGGCGGAGTTCGGCGAGTTCACCCAAAGCATCGCTCAGAGCGGGCATCTTCGGGGTGGGAGCGAGTTGGCCAAGACCTCGAAGGCCACGACGGTGCGCGTTCGCGACAAGAAGCGGCTGATGACGGACGGTCCCTTCGCGGAAACCAAGGAGCAACTGGGCGGCTACTACCTGGTGGAGGCGCGGGACCTGGACGAGGCCATCGGGATCGCGGCCCGGATTCCAGGGGCACGCTGGGGCTCGATTGAGGTGCGGCCGCTCATCCCGCATGACATGCCCAGCTAGCCTCCCGGCCGCCTCACCCGCTACCCTTCCTCCGGGAGACCGGGTGAACGTCGGGCAAATCTACCGCGAGGAGTCGGCGAGGGTCCTGGCTACGCTGATCCGCCTCCTCGGCAGCTTTGATCTGGCCGAGGAGGCGACCCAGGAGGCGTTTGCAGCGGCGCTCGAGCAGTGGCCGCGGCAGGGCGTCCCGGCGAATCCGCGGGCGTGGCTCGTCTCCACCGGGCGGCACAAGGCCGTGGACCTGCTGCGGCGGCAAGCACGTTTCGCCGACAAGCGCGAACACCTGCAGAGACTGGCCGAGTTGCAGCAGGAACTCGCGCTTCAGCCGGAAGACGCCATGGTGAACGATGCGACCCTAACGGATGACCGGCTGCGGCTAATCTTCACCTGTTGCCATCCGGCCCTGATGATTGAAGCGCAGGTGGCGCTCACGCTGCGGACTCTCTGCGGGCTGGCCACCGAGGAGATTGCCCGAGCCTTCCTGGTTCCAACCCCGACCCTGGCCCAGCGTCTGGTGCGCGCCAAGCAGAAGATTCGCGATGCGGGCATACCGTATCGCGTGCCTCCCCAGGACGAACTGGCGGAGCGACTGGCCGCGGTGATGCTGGTGGTGTACCTGGTCTTCAATGAGGGCTACAACGCCACCTCCGGCGACGCGCTGATCCGGCGCGAGCTGTGCGCGGAGGCCATCCGTCTGGGCCGATTGATGTGCGAACTCCTGCCTGAAGATACGGAAGCGAGCGGGCTGCTGGCGCTGATGCTGCTCCACGATTCCCGCCGCGAGGCTCGTCTGAGTGCAGAAAGCGAAATCATCCTGCTCGAGGAACAGGACCGGAATCTGTGGAACCAGGAACAGATTCGCGAAGCACTTGCACTCACCGAGTCAGCTTTGCGGAACGCGCCGCCGGGCCCTTATTCCGTGCAGGCGGCCATCGCCGCGGTCCATGCGCGAGCCGGCAAAGCCGAGGAAACCGACTGGGCGCAGATTGCGGCGCTCTACGAGGTGCTGCTTCGCATCCAGCCCTCCCCGGTGATTGAGCTGAATCATGCCGTGGCCATTGCCATGGTCGAGGGCCCCTCCGAAGGGCTCCGCTTGCTCGATGACCTGGAGAAGCGTGGAGACCTTCGCGGCTACCATCAACTGCCGGCAGCCCGTGGAGACTTCGCGCGACGTCTCCAGCAGTGGCGGGTGGCCGCCGAGGCCTATCGCCAGGCACTCTCCCTCACCAGCAATGCCGCGGAGAAGCGCTTCCTCGCGAAGCGTCTGGCTGAAGTTGACGCGCTGGCGCAGCGTCTGAGCCGCGCGCCAAAATGCTGAGTCCGCCACGGCGGACGATGAACCTCTTGGAGAACCATGGCGGAGGGAGAGGGATTCGAACCCCCGGTACCCTCTCGGGTACAGCGGTTTTCAAGACCGCCCGTTTCAACCACTCACGCATCCCTCCGCGGGCGCGCTGCTCATAAGTCTAGCAGTCAAAACAGCAGGAGGGAGGAAGTAGGAGGGAAGATGTAGGAGGTAGTAGGAGGGGAATTTCATTCGGCGAAGGTGATGGTTTTTCCTGCGCCCTCGGCCAGCGCGCGCTGATAGACGACCACGGCGGCGGCGACGTCCTGCAGGGCCATGCCGGTGCTGTCGAAGATGGTGATTTCGTCGGGTGATGTGCGGCCGGACTTGATTCCGGCCACCACTTCACCCAGTTCGGCGTGGACGGCGTCGCGGATGAGCAGGCCCGCAGCCAGCGCGTGATGCAGGTCGCCGATGGTGGCGCACTGCTCCAGTACGTCGGCCACCACTTTGTTTCCCACCAGCAAGCGGGGATCGAGTTCCTGCTTGTCCTCGTTGTCGGCGCCGACCGCGGCGACGAACGTTCCCGGGGCGACGTGCTTACGCGCCAGGAACCACTGCTTCGACGGCGTGCAGGTAACGCAGACGTCGCTTTGCCGCACGGCTTTCGCCAGATCGTCGGCCGCGGTAACGCTGATGCCAAGTTCGGAGCTCATCTCGGCGGCAAATCTCTGCGCGTGCTCCCGGCCGGCGTCCCAGGCAAAGGCCTGGCGAATGGGCAGGACCCGAGCAAGCGCGCGCAGTTGCACGCGGCCCTGGTTGCCGCATCCGCAGATGGTGGCGGTCTTCGAGTCGGGGCGCGCCAGGCGCTTGGCGGCGACGGCGGTGGCGGCTCCGGTGCGCTGGATGGTGATTTCGATGGAATCCATCACCGCGAGGGGAGAGCCGTTGGCGCCGTCCGACAGCAGCACCACGCCTTGGATGTTGGGCAGGCCCAGCTTCTCCGCGTTGGCGAAGAAGTTGGCGTTGAGCTTGGCGGCAAAATAGCTGCGGTCGAGATGCAACAGGCCGGCCTTGATGTGGAATCCGCCGCCCTGGGCGTGGACGCCGAGCACACCCGGAGGCGGCGCCTTGCGCTCGCCGTGCATGCGAAAGGCATGCTCGACGGCGGCGATGGCGTCGTCGAGCGTCAGCAAGCGGGCCACGTCGCTGCGGGTGAGCAGCAGGGTCTGGGGCTGGGAAGGCATCGCTGGAACTCTAACAGGGGCGAGTGCAGGATGCGCGAGCCGAGTCGCTACCGCGATACACTGCATCCGCTTTTAGAAATATGCCATGACCTCCGCAAGCTGCATCTTCTGCAAGATCGTCGCCGGCGAGCACGCCGCGCCGATGGTGCTCGAAGACGCGAACGTACTCGCGTTTCTGGACCATCGTCCCTTGTTTCCCGGACACTGTCTGCTGGTTCCGAAAGCACACCACGAAACCCTGGCCGAGCTTCCGCTGGAGCTGATTGCACCGGTGTTTGGCGCCGTGCGCTTGCTGAGCCGCGCCGTCGAGGAAGCGATGCGGGCCGAGGGTGTGTTTGTGGCCATCAACAACCGGGTGAGCCAGAGCGTGCCGCACCTGCACGTCCACATCGTTCCGCGGCGCCGCAAGGACGGCCTGAAGGGCTTTTTCTGGCCGCGGCAGGACTACAAAGACGAGGAAACGAGAGAGGCGGTGCGTGAGGCCATCCGGCAGGCGGTGGAGGAAGGGAAAGGCAAAAGTAAAAAGTAAAAAGGCAAAAGGGAGGCCCACGTTAGCGCCGAACTGCCCGCCGCGGCGGGCGCGAACGTGGGGCACCCGTCGCGCTACACAAGGTCGCGACGCGCACCGTGCAGATACTGCGACGGCAGGACACCGAAGCGGCGCTGGAACAAGCGCCCGAAGTGGCTGAGGTGAGAAAAGCCTGATGCGAAGCAGGCGTCGGTGACGGAGGAGCCGTCGCGCAAGCGGCGCGCCGCCTCGCCCAGGCGGACGCGCAGCAGGTAGCGATGCGGAGGCGTGCCCGCCAGTTCGCCGAACACGTGCGCGAAATGAAACGGGCTCATGCCGAAGCGGCGTCCCAGCGAAGACAGTGAGTGGTCCTGGGAATATTCTCGCTGGAAAAGATCGCAGGCGGCGCGCACGCGCTCGGAGTACCAAGCGAGTTGTCCGGCCCGGAAGAGGCGCGGCGGCGGTGCGCCGTACGTCGTTTCGCCGTCCGTTGTTTCACCACCCGTCGTTTCTCCGTACGTCGCTTCTCCGTCCGTCCAGGTGGCGGCCCAAATCTCGCCCGCGAGCGATTCCGCTGCCAGCCCGGCGCCCGAATCGAATGCCAGCCCGAGCGCCAGGCGGTCGAGTAACAGCTTCAAGTAGGCCAGCCGGTTGCTCTGCGGGCGGATGCGGAAGCCCAGCTTCGCCGGCGCTCCCGCGGCGCGCGCGGTTTCTACGGCAAACGCAGGATCGTAGCTCACGGTGAGGCAGACGTCGGAAGGATGCCGCTCCTGGTGCCGGCAGCGATACACCTCGCCCGGCCCTGACGCCAGGACCATGCCTGCCTCGAGCCGCCACTCGCGGCGCTTCGCCCGAAGCGCAAAACCTCCGCGCTCAACGAAGCTCACGGAATGGCAGTCGGAGGTTTCTTCGCTGGGATCGCGGTGCTCCAGTCCCTGAGGGTGGTCGAAGCGGCTGACCATCACCAGCGGAGTGGCCAGGATGGGGATGAACCGGTTCATGGAATGCGCCCTAGTATAAGCTCCGCCACTTTGGATGCGCCGCCTCCTGCCCGAGATTCGGCAAGAAAGTGCTACCGCTCGCGCAAGAAAGCGCAAGCCTCGCGGGCGTGCGGCCCGGCAAACTGTCGGCTGGAGGAAACGATGAAAACCGGAGTTGTGATTGCCTGTCTGCTGACATTCGCGGTGATGCTGGCCGCCGCTCCCAGCGTCCTGGCCGCCGGCCGTGAGGGCGGCCGTGGGGACGGGCGCGAGGCCGATCGCAAGGCCATCCGCGACCACATTGACAACATCTTCCAGGCCTACATTCGCAAGGACCGCCCCACCATCCGCGCGACGCATTCTGCGGACTGGCGCGGCTTCCTGACGTCGTCGCGCGAAATCATCCGCGGCATTGACCAGTACATGCAGACCGCGGAACGCTTCCTCGCGGGTCCGGCCAACCTGGTTTCCTACAAGATGCGCGAGCTGGACATTTTCTTCTACGGCGACTTCGCCGTTGTGCCCTACATCGCCGACGTCGAACTGCAGAGCGGCGACCAGAAGTTCAGCAGCACGCTGCGCGTGCTCGACATCTACTCCCGGCAAAAGGGCCATTGGAACCAGGTGGCATCGGACGTGGCCAACCATCCCGACGCAATCGCCGCCCAGCGCCAGCAGCCGTATGTCCTCACCCCGGAACAACGGCGCGAGTTGTTGGGGGCGCGGGAAGCGGTATGGCGCGCCTACTTCGCCAACGACGCGCAGCATTTGGACAAAGTGATTCCCGCAGAGACCATCGCCATCAATGCCGGAGAGGAGCCGTGGGGAGACCGCGCCGCCGTGCTGGCGGGCGCTGCCGGCTTCGCCTCGAGCGGCGGCAAGCTGGTGAAGCTGGAGTTCCCGCGCACCGAAGTCCAGATGTACGGCGACGTGGCGATTCTCTACACCACGTGGTCGTACACGCTGGAAATGGACGGCAAGCAGCAGACGTCCTCGGGCCGGGGCACGGAAATCTTCGTCCGCCGCGAGGGGCAGTGGGTGAACTCCGGCTGGCATCTGGATTCCGGGCGCTAAGCTCGTGGCGTCGTCCCTACGGGACTCGTCCTATGGTGCAGTCCACCCAGCGCTGAAGCGCTGGGCTACTGCACGTCGCGCCTACGGCGCTGGGAACGGGTCGCCGGGCGTGGTACTGCAGGGCGGCGGCAAGATGCCCGACAGCCCCGACTCGTCGGGGCGCTACAAGCGCGGGCGGGGCGCCCGCTTCCACACGCCGCGCCGGCCGCCGGTTGTTACAATCAAAGTAACGTGACCACCGGCCCCGCGCCGTCACCAACGAGGACGATGATCCTCGAAGAGACCCTGCGCATTGCAGTGGACTCGTTCTCCACCAACCGGGTGCGCTTTGTACTGACCGCGCTGGGCATGGTGATCGGCACCGCCTCGCTGATCCTGGTGGTCACCATCGGGCTCACCGGCCGGCAGTACGTACTGGCGCAGATCCAGGCCATCGGGGCCAACCTGATCTACGCCTACTACGAAGGCGGAGGCAACGCCGCCATCCGCACCGTGGAGCAGGACTTCCTCACCGTGGACGACCTGCGCGCCATCCGCCAGCAGGTGCCGGGCATCCGCGCGGCCTCGCCCATGGTGGAGATTTACGACCGCGTTCCCATCGGCGGCGGCCTGGAGCGCGACGTGCGCGTGCTGGGCGTGGACCCCGAGTACCAGATGGTCCGCAACCTGGAGGTGATGGCCGGCCGCTTCTTCGACCCGGAAGACACCCAGGCCCGCAACAAGGTGGCGGCGGTGACACAGAAGTTCGCGGAGCGTGTTTACGGATCGCAAGGCGCCGCCGTTGGCCAGAGCCTGAAGATCAGCGGCCTTCCCTTCACCGTTATCGGCACCTTCAAGGAGCGGGTGGAAACCTTTGGGCAGTCAGAGATCAGCGACGACACGGTGGTGATCCCCTACACCACCAGCCGCTACCTTACCGGCACCGACTCGGTGAAGCAGCTCTACTTCTCCACCGCCGACGCCGGCCAGGTGCCGCAAATCACGGCGGAGATCCAGCGCGTGCTGCAATCGCGCCACCGGGCGGAATCGGTGTATCGGGTGGAGAACCTTACGCAGCTCCTCACCGTGGCCAATCGTACCGCCTGGGCGCTCACCGCAGTGCTGCTGCTGGTGGCGGCCGTGACCCTGGTGGTGGGCGGCGTGGGCATCATGAACATCATGCTGGTCACGGTGACTTCGCGTACGCGCGAGATCGGTATCCGCAAGGCCATCGGCGCGACCCAACGCGAAATCAAGCTGCAGTTCCTCGCCGAAGCCATGCTGATTTCCCTGACGGGCGGACTGGTGGGGACCGCGTTGGGCCTGGCGCTGCCCTACTCCATCCGCTTCTTCACCGACTTCCGCATCCCCATCTCCGGACTCTCGGCGGTGATTGCGATCGCGGTTTCGTCGCTGGTGGGCATCCTGTTCGGGACGGTGCCGGCCACGCGCGCCGCACAACTCGATCCGGTGGAATCGCTGAGGCACGAGTAGAAGCATCCCCGCAGAAAAACCAAGATGCCTCGACTGCGCCCCGACAAAAGTCGGGGCTGCGCTCGGCATGACAACTCCTGGCTTGTGCGAAGGGCCGAAAAGCAAAAAGCCGGGTTGGTTAACCCGGCTTTTCCAGTTAGGCGCTTGCTCGTTAAGAGCGAAGATGCGATTACATCACCAGCGCCAATCTGTCGAGTTCGCGGCGCACGACCTCCATGTCGCAACCTGTGCTGCCCATGAGCGCGGCCGCGCGCACCGCAGCATCGTGGGAGAGGCCAAAACCATGTCCGGTGAAGAAAATCTGCAGGAACTCGGCAGCTTGCCAAGTGTCCATCTCGCCGTGCAGCAAACCATGCGCCACGGTGGAAACTTCCTGTTCGGTAAATTTCGCGCCCATGATGACCGCACCTCCGATCGGGGTCATCCCTGCGTTCACGTTCAGGTTCCGGTTTGGAGTCCTGCGCTGCATTTCACCCTGTTTAGATGCAATTCCCGGGCCATGGTCACAAAGTTACCTGTAAATTACTAAGTCATTGATTAATATATAGTTAACTTGCCATCCCTGGGGAACACAAGACCCTCCTCGTCCCGAGAACGAGACAGTAACTGGCACTGAGACGGAAGTTGGGGACATGGGTGTCGCAGATTGAGATGGGCCGGCTGGCAGAGCGCCAGCGGGTAGAATGTTGGGCATGGCGAAACGCGCAGTTTTCCTGATGATTCTGGCGATGGCGGCGTGCGCGCCGGCGTCGCCCGCGGACCTGGCGCAACTGAAGACGCCGCCGGGGTTTCGTATCGAGCTGTTTGCCGAGACCGGCTCCACGCCCCGCATGATGGCGTTCAGTCCGGGAGGCGTGTTGGTGGTCACCGCCAGCAGCGACGGCAAGGTGCTGGCCCTGGCCGATCCGCAGAAGACCGGCCGCGCCCCGCGGGTGGTGGCGGTGCTCGGCGACCTGGACAATCCCCACGGCATCGCATTTCACAAGGGAGCGCTCTACGTGGCCGAGGGCGGGCAGGTGGTGCGCTACGACTGGGATGAAGCCGCGCTGCGCGCCTCCAATCCGCGCACCATGGCGCGGGTGCCGCGGGGCGGCGGGCACTCCACGCGCACCCTGCTCTTCCACGCCGGCAAGATGTACGTTGCCGTGGGCTCGAGCTGCAACGTCTGCGAGGAAAAAGACCCACGGCGGGCCGCGGTGCTGGAGTTCAACGAGGACGGCAGCGGCGAGCGCATCTTTGCCCGCGGCACGCGCAACTCTGTGGGCCTCGCTGTCAGCCCGCAGACCGGAACGGTCTGGGCCACCGACAACGGGCGCGACTGGCTGGGTGACAACATCCCGCCCGATGAAGTGAACGACCTGGGCAAGGGCGGCGACTTCGGCTGGCCCTACTGCTACAGCAAACGCATCGCGGACCTGGAGTACTCGCGCGACGACGCCAAGAGGTGTCCTTCTACCATCCCGCCGCGGGTGGAGATGCAGGCGCACTCCGCGCCCTTGGGCCTCGCCTTTTACACCGGAACCATGTTCCCCCCGGAATACCGGGGCAATCTGTTCGTCGCCTTCCACGGCTCCTGGAACCGCAGCGTCCCCACGGGCTACAAGGTGGTGCGCGTGAAGCTGGACGCGGCCGGCAATTCGCAAGGCGTGGAAGACTTCGTGAACGGCTGGGTCGCCCCGGGCGAAACGCGAAAGGGCCGCTGGACGGGCCGCCCGGTGGGCGTGATCGTGGCTGCCGACGGCTCGCTCTACATCAGCGATGACTCGCGCGAGGGGAAAGGCGCGATCTACCGGGTAACGTGGACTGGGAAATAACTGCTTTTTGCCCCTTTTGCCCTTACTGGGGCCGCGCATTTTGCCGTTCCCGGGAGTGCCAGGGGCTAAGAGGCTGCGGAAAGACGCGTTTCGGAAAAGCAGATTCCTCGCCCGCTGCGGCGGGCGAGGAATGACCATTCAACAGGATGTGGCGCTTGTGGGGCGGCGGCATGATGCCGCCGCGACAGCCGGCGGGACGCCGGCGTTACGCAGTTTTCCCGCGCCTTTGTTTTGTCGATGTAGCCCCACTTGCTACCCTCGCTCCCTGTCCCGTCACCCGCAGTGCTTCTCGTGCTGCTCGCAGATGAAGTTGTCGGTCATGCCGGCGATGTAGTCGCAGACCACGCGCGGCAGCGGCTCCTGCTGGGCCTTTTCCTGATAGCTGGAGGGCAGCGACTCGGGGCGCGTCATGAAGTGCTCGAACAGCCCGGTGACCACGCGCTCGGCTTCCTCCTTTTCCGGGCGCAGCTCGGGGCTGGAATAAAGCCGCTCGTGGAGGAAGGCCTTGGCCTCGCGGCGCTCGGCGTCCACGGCCGGGCTGAGGATAGCCAGGCGCTCGGGCCAAGCGCGGACGTCGTCCACGGTGCGCAAGCCGGCTTCGTTCACCCGCTCCATGGTGTTGCGGATGAGGTCGCTTACCAAGCGATCGAACATGCGCCGCAAGGCCTGGTTGAACTTGAGCTTGACGGGCGCCTGCGGATGTTGCGCTTCAGCCTCGCGGTAGGCGCGGTCGAAGATGCCAACGCGCGCGCGGATTTCCTCTGTCGTCAGGATCAGGGCTTCGCAGCCGTCGTCCAGG
>CAZXVY010000080.1:0-9909 GCA_964644115.1 uncultured Terriglobales bacterium | reverse complement strand
CGGAGACGTCGTGGCCTTCCAGCACATAGCGGCCGCTGGAAGGCTTGTCCAGGCAGCCCAGGATGTTCATGAAGGTGGACTTGCCGCTGCCGCTGGCGCCCATCAGCGCCACGAATTCGCCGCGGGCCACGTCCAGACTAACCCCGCGCAGGGCGTGCACCCGGGTCTCGCCCAGCTCGTAGTACTTGTGGACGTCTTCCAGGCGCAACAGTGGGTCCTGGACGGCCACTTCCTGGAGGCCAGCATCGAGTTGGATGGTCGCAGCCATGAATCCAACCGCCGGTGTGGAAGCGGGCGACGCGCCCGCGCAATTACCGGCGCTGCCCGCCGCCGCCCTGCATGGGCGAACGCGGTGCGCTGGAGGCGCGTGCCGAGCCGGTCACCAGCAGATCGCCTTCCTTCAATTCGCCCTTAAGCATTTCCACCAGCTCGGTCACCGTACGGTCGGTGATGCCTACGCGCAAACGCACCGGCTCCAGCGTCTTGTCCGGGCGCAGCTTCCACACAATGGCCACGTCCGGACGCGGTGGCGTCGGGCCGTCTTCGCCGGCGTCGCCTCGTCCTCCTCCTCCGCTGGGCTGTCCTTCGTTCGGCTGCTCACGCCGCGGGCGGCGTGCTTCGGGCGCATCGTCCTGAATGCCGTAGCGGGCGTACAGCGCGCGCACCTCCTCCGGCTTCATGTCGGGTTTGAAGCGCAGGGCGCCATTGGGCACCTTGAGCACGCCGCTCACGCTGGCCACCGGGATGGTGACGTACGCGGTCATGCCGGGAAACAGTTTCATCTCCGGGTTTTCGAACTCGATCACCGTGTCGTAGGTGACCACGTTCTGCACCACGGTGGCGTTCATGCGCACCTGCACCACGCGGCCCTGGAAGCTGTCGCGCGGGAAGGCGTCCACCTTGAAGGTGGCGCGCTGGCCCACCTTGATCTGCCCCACATCGGACTCGTCGGTCTTGGCGTAGACCTGCATCTTGGTGAGGTCCTGGGCGATGGTGAACAACGTGGGCGCCTGCAGGGACGCGGCCACGGTCTGGCCCACGTCCACGTTGCGACTCACCACCACCCCCTCCACGGGAGCTTCAATGGTGGTGTAGCTCAGGTTGGTCTGCGCCACTTTCACCGCTGCGGCGCGCTGGCTCACCTGAGCTGCGGCCTGCGTTACCTGCGCCTGCGCCGCCGAAACTCCCGCCGCTGCCGACTCGGAGTTGGCGCGCGTGACCTCCAGTTGCTGCTGGCTCATCACCCCTTCAGTAGCCAGTTGTTGCGTGCGCTGGTGCTCGGCGCGCGTCTGCACGGCGGTGGCCCGGGAGCGCTCCAGATTGGCCCGGGCCGCGGCCAGGTTGGCGCGCGCATTTTCCAGGTCCGCCCGCGCCTGCAGCAGCACGCCTTCGAAGATCGAAGGCTCAATCTGCGCAATCACCTGCCCCTTCTTGACGCGGGAATTGAAGTCGGCGTTGAGCCGGGCGACGGTGCCGGAAACCTGCGAGCCCACCTGCACCGTGGTGACCGCGTTGATGGTGCCCGTGGCCTCCACCAGCTCGCGGATGTCGCCGCGCTCCACGCTGGCGGTGAAGTACTCGGCAGAATTCTTGCGGCCCAGGCGGAAGGCGGCGAACAGGGCAATGGCCGCCAGCGCGGCGACGGCGAGAAACCACTTGTTGCGGAGCAGCGTCAAAGCGCGGGTCCCTTTCCGGGGCGCCACATCGGGTCTTGATTCTACCTTGAGACTCACACCCATACCTTAAGCTAGAGCCCTGCCGGCAGGGAAGAGTTGCGCTCCGGGGCGAGGCCGGGCGGGGAGATGCGCAAGCGGCCCGGCTCCAGTCGGAGGCTCGGAGCCAGGGGTGAGGTGCTGTTATACGTATTGAAATAGCGACTTGATACGACTTATACTGCATAGGATGACCGCCTCCGAACTGGTTCGGCCACGGGACGCGGCCCGCATG
Source organism: uncultured Terriglobales bacterium (assembly GCA_964644115.1). GTDB lineage: Bacteria > Acidobacteriota > Terriglobia > Terriglobales > Acidobacteriaceae > CAZXVY01. The sequence continues at coordinate 7,962 of CAZXVY010000080.1, read as the reverse complement.
CTGGGCGTCAGCTATCCCACGCTGAAGCAGTGGATCTACAAACGCAAGCTGCGCACGGTGAAGACCGCGGGCGGGCACCACCGGGTCCCGCAGTCGGAACTCGACCGCTACCTGCACCGCGCCGGACAGAAGCCCGGGCCCGGTTTGCGGCGCAGCTTCCGGCGCATCAGCGGGCGCAACCAACTGGTGGGCCGGGTGCTGGAAGTGAAGATAAGCGGGCTGCTGGCGCAGGTGACGCTCTCCATTGGGGAGCAGCGCATCACCTCCATCATCACCGCCGACGCGGCGCGCGAAATGCGCCTGCGCGCGGGCGATGTGGCCGCCGCACTTATCAAATCCACGGAAGTGATGATCGTGCGGCCGTGAAGCAGGTGTCGGGTCTCAGGTCTCAGGTCTCAGGTTTCAGGTATCAGAAACTGAAAAATGTTCCCACGCGCCACATACCTGGTTCTGCTGGTTGCGGCTCTCGCGTCCAGCGGCCGCGCCGACGAATTCCGGGTGGCGGCGGCATCGGACCTAAACTTTGCCTTCCAGGAAGTCGCCACCGGGTTCGAGAAGCATACCGGGCACAAGCTGCGCGTTTCCTACGGGTCGTCGGGGAACTTCTTTGCCCAGATTCGTGGCGGCGCGCCCTTTGACGTGTTCCTTTCCGCCGAGGCCGAGTATCCGCGCAAGCTGGAGGCGGAAGGGCTCACGCAGAAAGGGTCGCTGCACATCTATGCCGTAGGACGCATCGCCATTTGGGCGCCGCGCGGCTCGCCGGAGCTGCGCAAAGAGGATCTCGCCAAACAAGGCATGCGGGCGCTGCTGCATCCCTCAGTCCGCAAGATTGCTATCGCAAATCCACGCCATGCGCCCTACGGGCGCGCCGCCGTGGCTGCACTGAAGCATTTCGGGATTTACCAGCAGGTGGAGTCGCGGCTGGTGTACGGGGAGAACGTGGCGCAGGCGCTACAGTTTGTTGAATCGGGCAACGCTCAGGCGGGGATCATCGCGCTCTCGCTGGCCTCGGCGCCGCAGATGAAGGAGCGCGGCGAGCACTGGGTTGTCCCCGAGGACGCGCATCCGCGCCTGGAGCAGGCAGCGGTGGTGCTGCGCGCGGCCCGTAGTCCCCAGGCAGCTCGAGCCCTGCTCGATTATCTGCGTGGCCCCTACGGGCAAGCCATCCTGAAGCGCTACGGATTCCAGCTTCCGGAGCGGAAGCCATGAACTGGCAGGCCATCGTGCTCACGGCGAAACTGGCGACTGTAGTTTCCGTCCTGCTCCTGGTGATCGGCGTTCCCATTGCTTACTGGGTAGCGTTCACGCGCCGCCGATGGAAATTCCTGGTGGAGGCGGTGGTGGCGCTGCCGCTGGTGCTTCCGCCCACGGTGCTGGGTTTCTACGTGCTGGTGGCGCTGGGGCCGCGCAGCCCGCTGGGGAAGTGGTACGAAGCCGCAACCGGGCATGGGCTCGCCTTCACCTTCGAAGGCTTGGTGGTGGCTTCGGTGCTCTACAGCCTGCCGTTTGCGGTGCAGCCGATGGCGTCGGCGTTCGCGTCGGTGGATCCCAGGCTGCTGGCCGCATCGGCCACGCTGGGCGGGTCGCGCTGGCGGACGTTCCGCCGCGTGGTGATGCCGCTCTCCGTGGGCGGCCTGGTCACGGGATTCGTGCTCAGCTTCGCGCACACCCTGGGCGAGTTCGGCGTGGTGCTGATGGTGGGCGGCAATCTTCCGGGCGAGACGCGAACCGTCTCCATTGACATCTACGACGAAGTGCAGGCGCTGAATTACACCGGCGCCAACCAGACCGCGTTGCTGCTGCTGGCGGTGTCGTTCGTGGTGTTGTCGCTGGTGTACGCGCTGAACCGCAGGATGTGGAGCGTATGGCCGGTGAAGTGAGCGCAGCCGATGGTGCAGCTCGGAATGGTGCGGAGCCGGGTCTCCGCGCCGGCTCACTCCCCGGCGGACTCCCCGTCGGTACACTCGAGGTCCGCGCGCGCAAGCGCTTCGGCTCCGCGCACGCGCCCGGTTTCCAACTCGAAGTTGATTTTTCCGCGCCGCCCGGAATCACCATCCTCTTCGGGCCTTCGGGAGCAGGGAAGACCAGCGTGCTGGACGCTGTCGCCGGGCTGATCGCGCCCGACGCCGGCCGCATCGTGGCCGGCGGCAGCACGTTTTTCGACTCCGATGCCGGCCTAAGCGTTCCCGTGGCCCGGCGCGGCATCGGCTACGTCTTTCAGGAGTTGGCGCTGTTTCCTCATCTGACAGTTGAAGAAAATATTCACTACGGAATCACGGCCCTCGATGCTGCCGAGCGACACCGCCGGACGGCCGCGGTGCTGGAATCGTTTCGCATCGTGCATCTTGCGGGCCGCCGTCCGGGCGCCATCTCCGGCGGCGAGCGCCAGCGGGTGGCCGTGGCCCGCGCCCTGGTCACCGAACCCCGCGTGCTGCTCATGGACGAGCCGCTCTCAGGGCTCGACTACGCCGTGAAGTCGCAGATCATCGAAGACTTGCGCTCCTGGAACGCCCGGCGCGGGGTTCCGGTCCTCTACGCCACTCACGATCGCGGCGAGGTGTTTGCGCTGGGCGAGCGCGTGGTGTTTCTCGATCAAGGAAAGATTGTGGCCCAGGGCACGCCGCGCGAAGTCCTGGAAGCGCCCCAGCATTGGGTGGTAGCGCAGGCTTCGGGCTTCGAGAACATCTTCGGGGCCAGCATTGCGGCGCGTCATGAAGCCCAAGGGACAATGACCTGCCAGCTCGACGGGGCCGCGCTGCAGCTCGAAGTTCCGCTCACGCGCCACTCGCCCGGCGAGCGTGTGCGGGTGGCGGTGCGCGCGGGCGACATCCTGCTGGCCACCGCGCCGCCCTCGCAGATCAGCGCGCGCAACATTTTCGCCGGCCGCATCCGCTCGCTGGCGCAATCCGACGTGACGGTCATCGCGCGCGTCGATGCCGGCGGCGCCGACTTCGTGATTCACTTGACCGCAGGCGCGCGGGAATCGCTGAAACTGGAAGTGGGAAAAGAAGTGTGGCTGGTGATCAAGACCTACTCCTGCCACCTGGTGAACTGACGAATTGTCGGATTTACGAATTGCCGAATCGACCCGGCAATTTCGTCAATCCGACAATTTCCTCAATCAGTTCACACCGTCACAAACAGTCCCGTGGTGTACATCACAGCGAGTCCCGCCGCAAAGCCGGCGAGGCTGTAGCCACCCACCAGCGACGGCGCGCCCGCCTGCCGGATCTGGTAGCGGGTGATCTCGATCACCACCTGGATGATGGCGCCGGCGCCGATAGCGAGGAAGAGCACGGCCCAGAGCGCGTCGTAAGCGAAAGCGCCGAACATGGTCCCGGCAATCGTCGGGGCACCTGCCAGCAGTCCCATCCAGACGAGGTGGATCCATCTGAACTTTGAGCGCACCACCGGAGCCACCACGGCCACTCCCTCGGTGAGGTTGTGGACGGTGAATCCGATCACCAACAGCGTGCCCATGCCCACTTCGCCCAGGGCGTAAGCGCCGCCGATAGCCAGGCCTTCGCCCAGGTTGTGCAGTCCGATGCTGAGCGCGATGGTGTAGGCGAGCAGCAGTCCGCGGCCGGAGTCGTCCGCGGTGGCCGACTGGCGGCTGCGCCGCTTCAGCCATCCGGAAATACCGTACAGCCCCAGCACGCTCAAGCTCACGCCCATCAGGATGACGGCCACTCCCTGGTACGGTCCGGGGACGCGCTCGGCGTTTTCCAGCGCTTCATGCAGGGCGTCCACGCCCAGGAACACCAGCAATCCGGAAGTCAGGCTGAGCAGGAAGAAGTACCAGCGCTGCGGCAGCGCGCGCAGGAAGGGCAGCCATCCGATGCCGAGAAACACCGGCAGCACGCCCACATAAATGCCGAGCAGGGCCAGGCTGCCCAGCAGGGCAGGGCCGGCGGTGGGGGTTGCAGCGGCGATTTCAATGTCGTGCGTGAACACCAGCGTGTTGGCGGTGATGAAGCGCAGTTCGTAAGGCTCGCCCGGCGTCCAGGGATAGGGAATCACCACCGTGGCCCGGCCCAGGCGTGGAATATCCGCTTCAGGAAAAACCTTGAACTGCCAGCTCGCGGGCGTCGTCCATCCCACTTGCACCTGGGCGATGGTGAGCGTTTCCGGGCCGGTGTTGATGACGTGCGCGCGGATTTCACCAGGCAAGAACTCTACCCGCTCGAACTCCAGCTTCTCGATGGGGGCGGGCGCCGCCAGCTCCAGGCCGGTGCCGGTGCGCGAGAACAGATACAGGATCCCGCCCAGCAGCAGCAAAGGCAGCAGCGCGCTGGCCACGATGAGCGCCCGCCCCGACTGCGCCGGGGCCGGCGCCGACTGCGCCGGGGCGAGCTCGGTTACCGGAGCAGCCATGGCTACTTCTCCTTCCGCGCTGCCAGTTGCTGGTGCTCGCGGACGTGGAACCATCCCATCAAGCCCTGCTCCATGTGCTCGCTCACGTGGCACTGGAACATGTAGTGTCCGGGAAAGTCGTACTGGAATTCCAGGATGGCGCGCTCGGCGATGTTCAGCGACTTGACGTCGGTGTACTCGCTGGGCGTCAGCGAGGTGCCCGTGGGATACAAGTGATACATGTTGCCGTGCAGGTGGGGCACCATGCTCTCCTCGAACACGTTCATCACGTACATGCGCACCGGTTCGCCCTGGCTGAGTTCCAGAGGATGGTCGGCGTACTGGAAGGCGCGCCCGTTCCAGGCGTAGAACTCGGCTTCGCCGTCGCGATCCAGGTCGAAGGCGCTCATCACCATGGCCAGCTCCTTCATCGGCTTGCGGCCTTGCTTGGGATCAATGATAAGCATGCCGTAGAGGCCGTTGAGAATGTGCTGCGACGCGGGCATGGTATGGCAGTGGTAGGGCATGATGCCAAACGGGGCCGCAGTGAATTCGTAGGTGTAGCTTCCGCCGGGCGCGACCAGTTCGAAAACGCCGTCCATCTTCGCCGGATGGATGCCGTGGAAATGAATGGTGTGCGGCAGCGTGCCCTTGTTCACGAATTTCACCCGCACCAGGTCGCCTTCGGTGGCCCGTAACACCGGTCCGGGGACAGTGCCGTTAAAGGTCCAGCTGGGGAGCTTCACGCCGGGCGCTACTTCGTGGAACACGTTCTCCTCCAGCACCAGCTCAAACTCGCGCACGCCATCCTTGGCGGGCGTGGGCGGCGGCAGCACCGGGTTGTACACCTGGGCGGCGTCAAAACGGCGGTGGCCGGGATGGTCGTACTGGTAGGGCCCGCTGCCCTGGGTGGGAGGCAAGTGGCGCGCATGCTGGGAATACACCGCCTCCACGCTGGACGAAGGGGAGGCGCCGCCGGCATGCACCTGCCTTTCCCGGAACAGCAGCAACAACAGCGACGCCAAAAACCCCAGCGTCATCAGAATGGCCAAGGCTCGCTCCCAACGCTTCATAAGGACCCCCTTCGAAAACCCTTGTTGCCAGGATTCCAACTCCAATATGTTAACATAGGTTAAGTCGTCTGGAGAAACAATAATTAACTACGTAAACTTGCCAATGTCTTGCAGATATCCGCTTGGCCTGGCTGCGCTGGTCCTGGTTTTCTTCCCGGGGCCGTTGGTCTGCGCTCAGGAAACGGAAGAAACCAGGCAGGAAATCGCCCACCGCGCGCAGCCCGAGGCGCAGCAGACGCCGCCGCCCACGCCTCCCACCGAGGCGGCCGAAGGGGAAGATCCTCCCATTCAGGACAACAGCTTTCTCATCGAAGAGGCCTACAACCAGGAATACGGCGTGGTGCAGCACATCTCCGTTTTCGGACGCTTCTGGGACAGCCGCGACTGGACCTACACCTTCACCCAGGAGTGGCCGGTGAATCCGGCGCCGCGCCACCAGTTGAGCTACAGCATTTCCGCGACGCGGCCGGGAGCGATTACCGGCTCGGGCGGAGGCATCGGGGACGTGGCCCTGAACTACCGCTACCAGCTTGTGGGCAGCGGCAAAGAGCGCGTGGCCTTTGCGCCCCGCTTCAGTGTGCTCCTGCCCACAGGGGACTCGCGTTTGGGGCGGGGATCGGGTGCGGTCGGATTCCAGACCAATCTTCCTCTGAGCATCGCAGCCACGAAAAAACTCGTGACCCACTGGAACGCGGGTGCCACATTCACACCTTCAGCGAAAAACGAGCTAGACCAGAAGGCCTTCACGGCCGGCTACAACCTGGGGCAGAGCTTCGTGTGGCTGGCGCATCCGCGCTTCAACGCCATGCTGGAACTGGTGTTCGACAGCTCAGAAACCGTGGTCGCGCCCGACCGGACGCTGCGCGAGAACAGTTTGCTGCTCAGTCCGGGTTTCCGCTGGGCTCACAATCTGAAGAGCGGCCTGCAGATCGTCCCCGGCTTCGCCGTGCCCATCGGCGTAGGTCCCAGCCGCGGGGAGAAGGGAATCATCTTTTATTTAAGCTTTGAGCATGCGTTCAAGAAGAATTGACGATTTGCTCATTGCAGATTGACGATTGAAAAAGCTCGCTGGCAAACAGACTCGGCTCGCATCGTGGTATTTCAAATCGTCAATCATCAATGATGCAATCGTCAATCTACTCGAATCCCACCATCACCGGTTCCGGCGTCAGCCCCACGCCGAACTCCTCGGCCACACGTTTCTGGATTTCGTCTTTGAGCGCGACCACCTCGGCTGCGGTGGCGCCGCCGCGATTGATGATGGCCAGCGCGTGCCGCTTAGAAATCCCCACGGCTCCGCGGGTGTAGCCCTTCTGAAATCCCGACTGTTCCACCAGCCACCCCGCCGGCACTTTTACCTTGCCGTTGGCGGCGACGAAGCGCGGAGGCTGCACCCCACGGCCCGCCGCCCGGTGGCAGAGATCATCGAACTGTACTGGCGTGAACACCGGATTCTTAAAAAACGATCCGGCGCTGCGACAGTCCTCGTCGCCTTCCACAATGAGCATGGCCTTGCTCAGGCGGATGCTGCGTACGGCTTCGCGCGTCTCCGCCAGCGTGGCCGGGCGGCTGTGCTTGGCAAAGTGCTTTTTCAGGTCGGCGTACTCGATGCGGGGCTCGCCTCCGAGGCGCAAGGCGAAGCTCACTGCCAGCACCAGGTAGCGTCCGCGGTCGCTGGTGTTGAAGATGCTGGTGCGGTATCCGAAGCCGCAGGCGGGATTGCACAACTCGCGGACCTGGCCGTCGGTGAGGTCGAGCGCGCGGACGGCGTCAATGGTCTCGCGGACTTCCTGGCCATAGGCGCCCACGTTCTGCACCGGCGTCCCGCCCACCGTGCCGGGAATGCCGCTCATGCACTCCAGGCCGGCGCAGTCGCGCTCCACCGTGCGGGCTACGAATTGGTCCCAGTCCTCGCCGGCGGCGGCTTCGAAGATCACTTTTCCGTTCTCGCGGCGCTCGTCAATCCCACGCAGGGCTACGCGCAGAACCACTCCAGGGAAGCCGCGGTCGGCGACCACCAGATTGCTGCCGCCGCCCAGGATGAATAGCGGCAGCTCGCGGCTGCGGGCGAAATCGAGCGCGGCGCGCGCGTCCTCAAGCGACGTCGCGTCGGCAAGAAAGCGCGCCGGCCCGCCCCCCTTCAGCGTGGTCAGCGGCGCAAGGGGAACGTTTTCCTGGATGGTCACCGAGTGAAGAATATACCGGAAGGCGATTGACGATTGCCGATTGCTGATTGAGGATTGCCTATTGAAGAGTGAACGCGAAGGCCAGCCCGACATGATCCGCCCTCTTACCGCCGTCCTGCTCCTCGTGGGGATGACCCTCCTGGTCGCGGAGGGTGTCGAGCCGCGCGTCGAGCGGCGCACCATCTCCTCGGGCGGGAGCGAGCGCCAGTACTACTTCTTCGCGCCCGGCGACTCTTGCGAGAAAGGCTCCAAGCCGGCACCGGCGCTGGTGCTGCATCACAGCACGGGCGGTGACGGATCGGAAATGGTGAGGGCATGGTTGTCGCTTTCCAGGTCAGAGCGCATTCTGC
>CAZXVY010000079.1:5758-9951 GCA_964644115.1 uncultured Terriglobales bacterium | reverse complement strand
ACGCGCTCGGTGGTGGGCACCAGCCCTTCGGGAAAGCTCATGCCCCAGGGCAGCGAGGTGGGAATGCCGTAGTCGCCGTCGCCGGAGAGCAGGCAACCCAGGCGCCCGATGGCGTAGCCGAGCGCGGCTGCGGGAGCGGCCACGTCGAGCATGGTCAGTTGCGGGATGCCGTAGCGGCGTGCCAGCAGGAACACGGTCAGCAGGCCAGCGAACGCGGCGCCGTACCAGGCGAACCCGGTGGTGCTGAACAATCGGCCCAGCGGATCAGCGAAGAGCGCGGCGGGCGTTTCCAGCACGTGCCAGATCTTCGAGCCCGCCAGGCCGGCCACCGCCAGCCACAAAATCATGGTGACCGGGTCTCCGGGCAGCTTGCGGCGGCGCAGGTCCGCGGCCAGCGCCTGGTAGCCGAACACCAGGCCCAGCCACACCATCAGCCCGTAGGTGCTGAGCTGAATTGGGCCAAGTTTGAGGAATGGAATCAGCGCGGGCCTCGCGAAGGACGCAGGAAAGTATAAACGCGATGTGTGATGTGCGATGTGCGATGTGTGATGTTCGCTCGCCCCCAGTTCACATCACACATCGCACATCACACATCGCACATGAACTTCCCTCAATGATTCATTTATTCTAAGCACCCATGCGGCTTCTGCTGCAACAGCGCGGCCTGCGGCTGGTCCTGATCGCCAACCTGGTTTCCATGATGGGCAGCGGCATGAACATGGCTGCCGCCACCTGGTACATCCTGGAGAAGACGGGCTCGGAGATGGCGCTGGGCACGCTGGTGGTGCTGCAGACCATCCCGGCGCTGCTGATGATGCCCTTCACCGGGGTGGTGATTGATCGCCAGGACCGGCGGCATCTGCTGATGCTGCTGGACGGCGTGCGCATCGTCAGCATCCTGCCCGTGGCCGCGCTGGCCTATTACGGCCGCGCCGAAGTGTGGCACCTCTACCTGATGGCCACGCTGCTGGCCGCGGGCTTCTGGATGTTCTGGCCCACGCTCACCGCGCTGGTGCAGGAGCTGACTCCGGAAAGCGAGTTCGTGCACGCCAACACCTTCATGTTGGCGGGCGTGCAGGGGGGATGGCTGGTGGCCGGGGCCGTGGTGGGCTTCGTCTACAACCACATTGGCCTGGCGGGAGTGCTGCTGCTGGATTGCGCCACCTACGTGGTTTCCCTGGTCTGTTACTTTCTGGTACGCCGCGGCCGGCAGGTGGTAGAGCGGCCTCCGGCGCCCGAGTGGCTGGCCCACGAAGGTGCGCTGGCGCACTGGTGGCACGAACTGCGCGAGGGCATCCACTACCTTCATCATCGCCGCTATCTAATGCTGCAGGGCGCCAGTTGGGCCCTGTTCATCGGCGCCATGCTGGCGCAGGGAGTGATCACCGCGCCGCTCAGCGAGCGCATCCTGCACGCCGGCGCCGTCGGCTACGGATGGCTGAATGCCGGCTGGGCGGCGGGCGCGTTTTTGAGCGCCGTCTATGCCGCGGCGGCGATCCGGCGCCTGGGTGGACGGCGCGCGGTGGGGACTTCCATGGCCGCGCTGGCCGTGTGCCTGTTCGTGGTTCCCTTCTCCCCCAGCCTGGGCGTGGCCGTGGCCGTGTTCGCGCTCATGGGCTCGGCCCGCGGCGTGGGCGGAGTTTCCATCAGCACTTCCCTGATGGAGGCCGTGCCCAAACACTTCATGGGACGCGTGCAGAATATTTTCTTTTTCGCGGGCACCGCCCTGCAACTGGGTTTGGGCTACGGGGTGGGCGTGGCGGCAGAACGCTGGAGCCTGCCGGCCGCATTCGCGGTGATCGGGCTGGTGTACGTGGCGGCGTGCGTGGCGGCCATCTGGCCGGCTCCGCGGCCTGCGGACCTTCCGCGAGCAGTCGAAGCGGGCGTGGCCGGCGACTCCACCTGATATTCTGTGTGGCCGTCACAACCAGCACGCGAGTGGGAAAGGATGACCAATGCCCGGCAGCCTGGAAGGACGCAACGCCGTGGTTTTCGGAGTGGCCAACAAGCGCTCCATCGCCTGGGCCATCGCGCAGAAGCTGAGCGCCGCGGGCGCGCGGCTCGCAGTGACGTATCAGAACGAGCGCCTGGCCCAGGAATGCCGCGACCTGATCGCGGAACTGCCGGGCGCCCAGGGCTTCCAGTGCGACGTCTCCAGCGATCAGGAAATTGAGCGCCTGTTCGCGGAACTGAAGTCGCGCTACGAAAAGCTGCACGTGCTGGTGCACAGCGTGGCCTTCGCCCCCGCCGAAGAGCTGAAGCGCGAGTACATGTACACCTCGCGGGAAGGGTTCCGCATCGCCCACGATGTGAGCGTGTACTCGCTGGTGGCGGTGACCCGGGCCGCGGCGCCGCTCATGACCGAGGGCGGCAGCATCCTCACGCTCACCTACTACGGGTCAGAAAAAGTTGTACCGCACTACAACGTGATGGGCGTGGCCAAGGCGGCGCTGGAAGCCAGCGTCCGCTACCTGGCGCACGACCTGGGCAAGCAGCGCGTGCGCGTGAACGCCATTTCCGCCGGACCGATCAAGACCCTGGCGTCGCGCGGCATCGCCGGCCTGGGCGACATGATGAAGTCGCACGCCGAGCGCGCTCCCCTGGGACGCAACGTCGAAACCAGCGAGGTCGGCGATACCGCGGTTTTCCTGGCGTCGGATGCCAGCTCTGCCATTACCGGGGAAGTGATCTACGTGGATTGCGGGTACAACATTATGGGCTTCTGAAGGTCATGTGCGATGTGTGATGTGCGAAGTGCGATGTGAAAACATCACACATCGAACATCAAACATCACACATCAACGCGAATTCTCCGCTCATCCTCTCCCATCCGCTCCATCACAATCTCCACGTCGCGCTCGGTGCGGAAGCGCTCGAACTTTTCGCCCCACTCCATGAGCAGCACGCTGCGCGGGCCGCGCAGATCGTCGAGGCCGATGGTTTCCAGTTGGCGGAGCGTGTCCACGCGGTAGAGATCAATGTGGTAGATGTCGGCTCCCGGCGAGCGGTACTCGTGCACCAGGGTGAAGGTGGGACTGGTTACATCTTCCACCGAGGCGGCGCGAAAGCCCTCGACGATGCCCTTGATGAGCGTGGTCTTCCCTGCTCCCAGGTCGCCGCGCAGGATGATGAGCTTCGGAGGTGTGAGTTCAGCGGCGAGCTGGCGGCCGAAGGCGATGGTTTCGTCGGCAGAGTGGGTGATGATTTCGCGGGCGGTGGGCACGATTCTGTCCTGAGTGGAGTCAGCCGACAATGCGGATGGGGTCCTTTCCCGGTCGCGGCCACTTCGCGGTTTCCGCACGGCGAAAGGCTACAGGCAAGAAGCGGAGCAGGTCGGTGGCGGTCATGGAGTGCTCGCCCAGTTCGTCGCGCGCCAAGTCGCCGGCCAAGCCGTGGAGGTGCACCGCCGCCAGCAAACGATGGACTCCATGATCGTCTGCAGAATACTGAGGCAGCAGCGAGGCAATCATTCCCGTGAGCACATCGCCGGTTCCGCCCGTTGCCATGCCGGGATTGCCGGTGGTGTTCACCCAGACGCGGCCGTCGGGTTGGGCGATGAGCGTGCGCCAACCCTTCAGCACAACGATGCAGCGATGATCGGCGGCGAATTTGCGGGCGACGCCGATGCGGTCTTTCTGCACAGCTTGGGTGGATAGCCCGGTGAGCCGCGCCATCTCGCCGGGATGTGGAGTGAGGACCAGCGGGCGCCGGCTGCCGTCGAGTTTGTCCGCGTGGCCTTCGAAGGCGTTGAGTCCATCGGCGTCGAGCACCAGTGGCAGCTTCGACTTGGCGACCACGGTGCGCACGAACTCGGCGGCTTCGGGATGGCGGGAAATTCCCGGTCCCAAGGCGATCACACTCTTCCCTTCGCTCAGCTTCTCCAGCATTCCGTACTCGAGCGCGCGCATGGAGACAATGCCGCTGTCTTCCTCGAGCGGCTCGGTCATGAGCTCGGGAGCGAAACCGGCAACGGTGGGTAACACGGAGCGCGGCACAGCGACCGTGACCAGTCCCGCTCCGGCGCGCAGCGCCGCCATGCCCGCCATGGCTGCGGCGCCCGCCTTGCCCAGCGAGCCGCCAATGATCAGAACGTGGCCGAAGTCGCCTGGCACAAGACGCAACGGCTGGTTTGGCGGCGCGACGGCAGGCTCGACTTCCATGTCACCGTTTCCGGGTTGAACGAGATCTCCTGG
>CAZXVY010000079.1:0-5748 GCA_964644115.1 uncultured Terriglobales bacterium | reverse complement strand
AGGCTTACCAACCCGGCGCCGCCGCGCAGCGCGCCCTGCGCCGCGAGCAGCACCGCGCCGGTCTTGCCAGGCGATCCGCCGACCACGAGCACGTGGCCGAAGTCGCCTTTGTGGGCGTCGTGGCTGCGCCCACCCTTGAGAAACAAAAGGTCGCTGGGTGTGATCACCTCGAGGTTGAGGCCGGACTGAATGGCTTCCGGAGGCGAGCCGATAGGCGCGACGACCACGGGTCCGCGCAAACTCAAGGAACAAAAAACGTGAGCCGGCTTCGGTGCGGTGAAAGTCACTACGCCGTAGGAAACGGCTGGAACACCTTCTGGAGCTTCATTCAGCTCGTCGTGCATGGCATCCGCATCCTGCCCGGAGGGAAGGTCCACGGAAACCACGGGGCACTGTCCTTCCCAGACCAGGCTGATGGCTTCTGCATAGAAGTCTTGAGCCGGCGGCTTGAACCCTGTGCCGAAGATCGCGTCGAGCAGTAAATCGGCCTTCAGGACTTCCCAGACTCTTTCCGCCTCCAATTGCTCCTCGTTACGCGCCACCGCCGCCTCGACCGGCAGCTTCTTGTACATCTCGGCGGCGTCGCCCTTGAGCTCGGAGGGATCAGCGAGCAGCAGGACCTTCACCGTTTTTCCCGCTTCGTGCAGCTTGCGGGCGGTAACCAAGCCGTCGCCGCCGTTGTTGCCCTTGCCGCAGATCACGCCGATGCGCTGCGCCTGGGGATATTGCTGCAAGACGAAGTCGGCGACGGCCGAGCCCGCGTTCTCCATCAGGGTGAGCGAGGGGATGCCGTATTTTTCCGTGGTGAGGCGGTCAATCTCGCGCATCTCCGCGGCGGTAACGATTTTCATCGATGGCCGGCGGCGGCGAGTTCGAGTTGGCGGAGGTTATCGGCTTCGCCCACCGCGATCAGGTAATCGCCGCCCTGGATGCGGTCGGTGGCGGCGGGATTGAAACGCATCTCCACGCCGTCGCGCTTGATGGCCAGGATGATGACCCGCATTTTCTTGTGGATCATGGAATCGCCGATGGTCACACCGGCCAGCGGCGATTCGGCTCCCACGTAGACTTCTTCGATCTCGATCTTCAGCTTGTCGTCACGGCCGGTGGCGATGTCGAGGAAGTCGAGCACGTTGGGGCGCAAAAAGGTCTGCGCGATGCGGTGCCCGGCGAACTGGTAGGGGGAGATGACGGAGTCGGCGCCCGCGGTCTTCAGGTGCTTCTCCGATCCTTCTTCGCTGGCGCGGGCGATGATCTTCACCTTGGGATTGAGGCTGCGCGCGGTGAGCACGATGTAGATGTTGGTGGCGTCGGTGGTGGTAGCCGCCACCAGTCCGCGGGCGTGCTCCACGCGTGCCTGGCGCAGCACCTCTTCCTTGGTGGCGTCGGCCACGATCACCGGCCACTCGGTGCAGCGCTCCGCCTTGGCGGGGCTGTTCTCGATGATGAGGAAGGGTGTGGGGCGGGCGCTGAGCTCGCGGGCCACGCTGCGTCCCACGCGTCCGGCGCCGCAAATGATGTAGTGGCCGGAGAGCCGCTCGATTTCCCGCTCCATCCTGCGCCTCCCCACGAACTTGCTGAGCTCGAATTCTAACAAAGCCTGGGTAAGGAACCCGATGCCCAGGAAGGCAAGGCCGACCCCGGTAACAATCAGGAAGAGATTGAAGACGCGGCCAGTGGTGGAAAGGTCGTGGACTTCCTTATAGCCCACGGTGGTCAGGGTGATGATCACCATGTAGAGGCTGTCAAACAGCGGCCAGCCCTCGATGAAGTGGAAGCCGAGAGTACCCACCACCACCAGGGCGCCGAGGCCCGCAGCGATGAAACGCAGGTTGCGCAGAGGCGTCATTTAGCTCCTGGCTCTTGGCTCTTGACCTCTTGGCTCATGGCTTCCGGCTCCTGGCTGCAAGCAGAGCTGCTTCTCCAGCCTGAGGGCGTCGAGGCTGTTCTGATAGTAGCGCGGGATCGTCCCCACCACGGAGTATCCGTGGCGTTTATAGAAAGCCAGAGCGGCGTGGTTGTCAACCGCCGTTTCGAGGGAAACGCTGGAGCAGCCCGCGGCGCGCAGATTTTCTTCCGCGGCGGCGATGAGCTTGGAGCCCAGGCCGGCGCGGCGCGCCGCCGGCAGCACGTCAATGGTCACGATGTGGCCCGCGCTCTTGTGTGACTCGGCCACCACATAGCCGGCAATGGCGCCATCCTTCTCGCCGATCACGGTGATGGCCCCGCGCTGCCGCACGTAGTACGCCAGCTCGAGGCGCGAGTAGGCGATGCCCGGCGGAAAACACTCTTGATCAATCCGCCACAGAATGTCGAAGTCAGCGGGCCGGAAGGGGCGGAGCGTGAGCATCGCGTTGGTGCGAGCATTCAGCATTCAGCAGTAAGCAATAAGCAATAGGCAATAATAGGCAATAAGTCATCAGCCATGTCTGGCGATTCGCTCTTTCTTATTGCTTACTGCTTATGGCTTATTGCCGATGGCTGAGTGCTTCTATCATTCCACCGTCCTTTTCAACTGGCCGCAGGCGGCGAAGATGTCGCGGCCGCGGGGGCGCCGAACGAACGCCGGGACACCGGCTGCGATCAGTATCTGCTGAAAGGCTTGTACACGGGCGTCCGCAGGGGTTCCGAAATCGAGGCCCGGGCCCGGGTTCCAGGCAATCAGGTTCACCTTGGCGCGCAGGCCGCGAAGACGCTCCGCCAGTTCGCGGGCATGCTCGGGCTGGTCGTTGAGGCAGTCGAGCAGCACGTATTCAAAGGTGAGGCGCTCGCGGGCGCGCAGCGGAAACTCCCGGGCCGCGCCCAGCAGCGCTTCCAGGTTCCACTTGCGATTCAGGGGCATGAGGCGCTCGCGCAACTCATCGTTGGGAGCGTTGAGGGAGATAGCCAGTTTGGGGCGCACGGCTTCCCGGCCCAGGTCGGCGATGCGTGGCACAATGCCGGCCGTGGAAACGGTGATGCGGGACTCGGCCACGCCCACTCCCGCCACCAGCAGGCGTACCGCCTTGACGAAGTTTTCGTAGTTCAGGAAGGGCTCGCCCATGCCCATGAAGACCAGGTTGACGCGTGCGCGTTCCGGGGTCACGCCCCGTTCGTTCAGGACGGCGAGCACCTGGCCGACGATCTCGCCGGCGGTGAGGTTACGCTTCGCGCCCAGCAGGGCGGTAAGACAGAAGCGGCAGTCCACGGCGCAGCCCACCTGGCTGGAAACGCAAATGGTGGCCCGCCGCCAGGTTTTTTTCCCGCCGGAGCTGCCTTCCTGGCCGGCCTGAGTGCCGTCGCCGGCTTCGCCGCCGTCGCCCTCGGGCATCCACACGGTCTCCACGCTCTGGCCGTCGGAAAACGCCATCAGATAGCGGATGGTGCCGTCGCTGGAGATGAACTTTTTCTCCATCGCGGGCAGGCCAACGGAAAATGAGTGCTCCGCCAGCCGGGTGCGGAGGGCGGCAGGAAGAGTGGTGATTGCGACCAGGGAGTTTATCCGCTGCCGGTAGAGTGCCTCAAAGAGCTGGCGACCGCGAAAATCACGCTCCCCCAGTTGGCGGGCCACCTGGGTAAGCTCTTGAAGATCAAGGCCTAATAGTTCGTGATGGGGAGTAAGGGGCACGCATCCAATCCGGTGAGGCGAGGATCCGGCACGATTCTACCGCGCCGCAGCCGCTTCCCCAGCCTGTGCGACAATCCTTATATATGATGGCTACCCGGCCGAGGGCGGCCGGGCTGGAGCGGGCGGGGGCGCCCGCTTCTACACGAGCCCACAGCATGACGGAAGAAGAACTGCGCAACATAAAACGCGAAGTGCTGCCCAACGGGCTGACGGTGCTGACCGAGGAGATGCAACACCTGCGCTCGGTCTCCATCGGCATCTGGCTGAAGAGCGGCTCGCGGCACGAGGAGCCGGAGGCCAACGGGATCTCCCACTTCCTCGAACACATGGTGTTCAAAGGAACGCGCAACCGCAGCGCCGAGGAGATTGCCCGGCAGATTGATTCCATCGGCGGCAACATGGACGCCTTCACCGCCAAGGAGTGCATCTGCTTCAACGCCAAGGTGCTGGACGAACACCTGCCCATCGCCCTCGACGTGCTCAGCGACCTGGTGCTGACCCCGGTGTTCAATCCTCCGGATGTGGCCCGGGAGCGGGGCGTGATCCTGGAAGAGATCAAGGCCGACGAGGACAGCCCCGACTACCTGGTCCACGAAATCTTTACCCAGAATTTCTGGAAGGACCATCCTTTGGGCAAGCCCATCCTGGGGACCAAGGAAACCGTGAAGCGCTTCGACGAGGCGCTGGTGCGTGACTATTACGGACGCTACGTTACGCCCGGGAACCTGATCGTCAGCGCCGCCGGCAATGTGGCGCACCGCCGCTTCACGGAGCTGGTGGGAGAGAAGTTCCAGCACCTGCCGGCCTCGCCCAACGGGCTGCGCGAGGCGCAGCCGCAAAGCCATGCGCGCATCACCTTGCGCAACAAGAAAGCGCTGGAACAGGTGCAGATTTGCCTGGGCGTGCCTTCGCACCACATCGCGCACGAACGCCGCCACGCCGCCTACCTGCTGAACACGGTCCTGGGCGGCGGCATGAGTTCACGGCTGTTCCAGAACATCCGCGAACGCCAGGGACTGGCGTACGCCATCTATAGCGAACTGAATCCTTACCGCGACACCGGCTGCCTGAGTGTTTACGCGGGCACATCGCTGGAAAGCGCGCCGCAAGTGGTGGCTTCCATTGTGCAGGAGTTCCGCACCCTGAAGTCGGAGCCCATTCCCGCCGACGAACTCCGCCGCGCCCAAGACCAACTGAAAGGCAGCCTGATGCTGAGCCTGGAGTCGAGTACCGCGCGCATGTCCAATCTGGCGCGCCAGGAGATGTACTTCGACCACTTCATTGGAGTGGACGAGATCCTCGCCCGGGTGGAGGCGGTTACCGCGGAAGACATTCGCAGCATGGCGCAGGAGTACTTCCGCACCGAGGCCATCGCCACCACCGTGCTGGGCAATCTTGAGGAGTGGACCCTTTCCCGCGAAGACCTGGTCTGCTGAGTCCGGCTGACCCACCAGCGGTTCTAATCTTCCCGGGACTCGACCAACGAAGCCAGGCTGGGTTTGTATCCGTAATAATCTGCGATGGCCTGCAGTTGTTCAATAATGCGCCGGTCGTAGGATTTCTTGAGTCCTTCAGTAACAATATTGTTTTCCGCATGGGGGTCCTGGGTCAGATCGAACAGAAAGCTGCGGGCGGGAGAATCGTAGGTAACATAGAGGAAGCGCCCATTGTCCGAGAGCAGACCATACACGGCCCGGGTGTCGGAGGCTACTAAGAGTTCCGGGCGCTGGTAGCTTCGCAACTCCTCCCGCGTCTCCGCGAACAGAGGGCGGCCAAAGACCGCGTTGGAGCGGATGGGCTTGTAACCCAGCAGGGAATAGAGAGAGGGGGTTACGTCGGTAAGAGCCGCGGCCTGGTTTTCATCGTAGACAAACCTGGTCCGCATCTTTTCCGGCAAGTGAACCATCAGCGGCACCCGGATGATTTCGGGAAAGATGGAGCCGGAATGGCTGATGCGGCCAAATTCCCCGGTGGCATCGCCGTGATCGGACGTGATCACAATAATGCTGTGGTCGTAGAGACCGCGCGCTTTCAAGTAGGCGAAGAAACGGCCCAGACAGGCATCCACCTGATTGACGGCGTTGGCGATCCGGTTGTTGAATCCGGGCCGGAAACGCCAATGGGCTGCCGCGGCAGAAGGC
>CAZXVY010000078.1:2717-9985 GCA_964644115.1 uncultured Terriglobales bacterium | reverse complement strand
GGCGATGGGCAACAGCAGCAGCGTGGCATCGTGCCCGTTGAAGTGGTAACTGGCGAGCAGCGCGGCCACCACCGCGACGGCAAACGCCAGGTCGAAGCGCTCGCCGGTTTCGTCACCGCCTCTTGGCCAGGTCCGAGCCGCCAGCATCAGCAACAGGAGGGAGAACGCCGCCGTCACCAGCCGGCGCTCATTCACGGAAAGTGCAGGTCCCAAACCGAACGCCACCAGCCCGCGCAGGTTGGGCATGGCGGAGGCATGGATTGTGCCATGCGCTTGAACACGATCGGTTTCTCCGACGAAGTCCACGTACTCCACCACACCGGTCCAGCCCACCAGGAGCACGGAGAGCCCGGCCAGCACGACTGCCGTCACCGTCACTCCCAGCAACACGCGCCATTTTCTCTGCAGCGCCATCACCAGGAGGAACGGCAGGACGATCTGGAACTTGAACAGGCCGAGTCCCAGCATGCAGCCGGCTTCGAAGTCCTGGCCGCGGCGCAGCGCCAGATACGCCAGGCAGAACAGCCACAGCAGCATCACCGAGTCCTGCCCGTGGCGCAGCGCCAGGAACACGGGATAAAAACCAAACGCCGCCACCAGGCGGGGCGCGGCCCCGGCCAGCCGGGGCGCGGCGCGGGCCCAGTCCGGCACGGGGCCCAGCGCATCATCCGGATGGCGGAGGAAACCCAGTCCCCCGACCAGCAGGGCGTTCAGCATCAGCCACACCGCGTTGGCCCATGCGAACGGGAGATACGCCAGGGGTAGGAACAGGATGAGCTGGAAGGGCGGATGATAGAAAAGCAGCGGCACCGAGCGCGCCGGGAATTCCTGCTCCTGGAAGGCGCGCTGGGTTGAGTAGCGATAGAGCTCGCGCCCCTGTCCCTGCTGCACCACACGCCCGGCGGCATAGAAGCTGGCAAAGTCGGTTTGGCCCTTGAGGATGAGGTCGTGGAAGTAGAAGATGCCGGCCGCCTGCGCCGCCAGCAGCGCGGCCAGCAACACCCACCACACGCCAGCGGATTTTGGTTTCATGAATAGCAGGGGAGGGCTGCGCGAGGCCGCCGCTTCAGTCCAGATACTTCACCAGCACCACTTCATTGTGGGCTTCGTTGTAGAGCACTTCATCCACCTTGGCCAGGGTGAGCAGGATGCCAAAGCCTCCGGGCCGCAGCCCCTTTTCCTCCCGCGCCTGCATGTGGCGGATGGGATCGTCGGGCGGATTGTCCACGGCGGCATGCGCCAGGTTCTCCAGGCGAAAGCCGGCGCCGGGATCGGCGATGCGGTACAGCAGCATGCGCTGCGCCCGCAAATACGAGACCCGGACTTTGCGGGTGGGGTCAAACTGCCCGCCCCACTCGATGGCGTTGAGCAGCATCTCGCGAAAAGCCTGGCCCACGGATTGTCGCATCTCGTCCGGCAGCCCGGCTTTCAACGCAGACATGAATCCCTGGACGCGGTCCGCCACTCCCGGTTCGCACGGTACCAGCAGTTCAACCCAATGCGGGCTGGCGGAGACGACCTCAATGGGCATTCCGGCGGCACCCGCGGAAAGCGCCTGGTTCACGGTTTCCAGGAGTTCGGTGGCGAGAAACGGCTTGGTGACGTACTGGTAGGCCTGCTCCCGCACCGCGCCCAGGACGGTTTCCGGGGTATTGTCGGCGGTCATCACGATCACCTTGGGGTGTTTTCCCTGCTTGCGCAGTCGCGCCACCACCTCCAGCCCGGTCATGCGCGGCATGCGCACGTCCATCAGCACCAAGTCGAAGTGCTTTTTCTGCAGTTGGCGCAGGGCCACGGCCCCGTCCGCGGCCAGAGACACCGCATGGCCGTCGCGCCGCAACAAGGTGCGTATCATCCGCCGCAGCGACGCATCGTCGTCGGCCACCAGAATGCTGGGCATCAGTCGCTCCCTTTCCCGTTAACGCCGCCGGACCCGGCGGGAAGCCGCTTTTTCCGCGCGCGCGGCCGGCGGCTTTCGGCCGGCGCGGATGAGTTCGGAGAGTTCTTTCCGCACCAGCTCCACCTGCTGCTCAAGCGCCGCGAACAGCGGGGCGGCGCGCTCCAGGTTCCCCGTGTGTCCCGCGGATTCCAATTCCTGCGCCACCGCGGCCGCGCCCTTTGCGGTGAGGTGGCCCAGCGTTCCCCTCAGCAAGTGGGCGGCAGCTTCCACCTGCCCGGGTTGGGCGCTTTCCACGCCTTTGCGGAGAACTGCCATGGTTTTGGGAGAATTCTGCAGAAACAACTCCGCCAGTTCCTCGAGCAGTTCCTGGTCGCCGTCGAGTTGCTCAAGCAGTTCCCCGCGATTGATCCCCGAAACATTGATCCCCGAAACATTCATCCCCGAAACTGGGGGGACTCTTTCGGCGGCGACCGCCGAGGGCAGGCTGGCGGCCATGGCGTTCTCGATGGCCGCAAACAGATCTTTCTTGCGGACGGGCTTGCTGACGTAGCCGTCCATGCCGGCATCCAGGCAGCGCGCGCGGTCGCCGGCCATGGCGTGGGCGGTCATGGCGACGATGGGAAGATGTCCACTCGTGCTGTGCTCTCTTTGGCGGATGCGAGCGGTGGCCTCCAAGCCTCCCATTTCCGGCATCTGCACGTCCATGAGGAGCACGTCAAAGGACTGCTGCTCGCTGGCTTCGAGCGCCTCGCGGCCGTTGTTCACTACGGTTACCGAGTGGCCCCTCTTTTCCAGCAGGCGCATGGCCAGCTTTTGGTTGATGGGATTGTCTTCAGCCAGCAGAATGCGCAAGGCGCCCACGTCTTTGCGCTCCGTCTGACGGCGCGGGGCCACTGGCTCCCGCTCCCGGCCGACGCGCCCACCCAGCACGGTTGCGATGGCGTCGAAAAGGTCGGACTGCCGTACCGGCTTGGAGACGCAAGGGACCGAGCCCAGGCGCTCCCGTTCGGCCGCGCTCAGCGTCTGGCCGGCCGCGGTCAGCAGGACCACAGCCCGCGCTTCCTGCCCCAGCCCGCCGCGCATGCCTTCCAGCACCGCAAACGCATCTTCCCCGGGGAGGCCGGCATCGAGGACGACCAGCCCAAACGGGCGCTGCTCCCGCTCGGACTCTTCCAGCAGCTCAAGCGCTGCGGACCCAGTCTCCGCCAGAGCCACGTCCAGGCGCCAATTGCGCAGCATTTCCTCGAGGATGGTGCGGTTGGTGGCGTTGTCGTCCACCACCAGCGCGCGCCGCCCGCCCACGTCGGCCGACTCCCACGGACGCCGCGCCGCCACCACTCCCTGGTGGCGCTGAAAGCGGGCGGTGAAGTGGAAAGCGCTGCCCTGGCCCTCGGCGCTCTCCAGCCAGATGCGGCCGCCCATCAGTTGCACCAGTTGACTGGAAATCGCCAACCCCAGCCCGGTACCGCCGTAGCGCCGGGTGACGGACGCGTCGGCTTGCGCAAAGGGATCGAAGACCAGTTGCTGTTTCGCGGAGGGAATGCCGATGCCGGTATCGCGCACGCAGAAGTGCAGCTCCGCCTCCTCGCCGGTGGTCCGCGAGGGTGTCACCTCCAGGACCACTTCGCCGCGTTCGGTAAACTTCAAGGCGTTGCCCATCAGGTTTACGATGATTTGCCGCAGCCGGCCGGGGTCGCTTACCAGGGCGTCCGGCGCCTGGGGCGAAATGCGGCAGGCGATCTCCAGGTTCTTCTGGTGGGCGCGCAGCGCCAGCACCTTCACCGCATCTTCCAGGGTCTCGCGCAGGCTGAAGGCCACGCGGTCCAGGTCCAGCCTGCGGGCCTCGGCCTTGGAGAAATCCAGGATGTCGTCAATCAGGCGCAGCAGGGCATTGGAAGCGTCGCGCACCGACTCCAGGTTCTCCCGCTGCTCGCGCGTCAGATTCGTCTCTAGCGTCAGGTCGGTCATGCCCATGATGGCGTTCATGGGAGTGCGGATTTCGTGGCTCATGTTGGCCAGCAACTCGCTCTTGGCCTGGGTGGCGGACTCGGCGCGCAACCGCGCTCCGTCCAGCTCCTTCACCAACATGGCAAGGCGGGCCGCATTTTCCTCCTGCGCTTGGCGGGCCGCTTCCCGCTCGCGCGCATAGCGGCGCAAGGCTTCCTCGGACTCCTTGCGCTCCATGAACTGGCCGATCTGCGTGCCGATGGAGTCAAACATCAGCAGCAGCTCGGGGTCGGGGCGCCGGATCTCGCGGCTGAAAAACTCCATCACCCCCACCACTTCCGGGCCGCGCCGTATGGGGAAACCGAAAGCCCCATGCAGTCCCTCGCGTGCGGCGTAGGGCGCGCGAGGGAAGTTGGGATCGCTGACCACGTCCGGGATCCACGCCGCCTGCCCGCTCGACCACACTCGGCCGGGCAGGCCGATGCCGGGAGCAAACGAGCGGTTCCGGGAAACCGACTCGAACTCCGGAAACTCCAGGCCCGGGACGTGCCAGAACTCGGCACTGCGCAGTTGGCCTGGCTCGCGGGCTACGTTCCACAGCATGCCCGCTTCCCAACCCAGGCTTTCCCCCACGGCCTGCAGAATGCGGGGAGTGGCGCCCTCCAGGGTCTCCGCTTCCGCCAGCACGCGGGTGACGGCGTAGCCGGCGGCCATGCGGCTGGCGCTGCGCTTGCTGTCGGTGACGTCCCGGGCCGCGGCGTAGATCAGTCCCTCCTGCGGCGAGGGCGCGGAGCACCACTGCAGCCAGCGATAAGAGCCGTCCCGAGAGCGATACCGGTTTTCGAAGTAGACCGTTTCGCTTCCCTGGGAAAGCTTCGCCGCCTCCGCCATCGTCTTTTCCCGATCATCGGGATGGACGAACTCCAAGTAGGGCCTAGACAGCAACTCAGCCAGGGTATAACCCAGGGTCCGCTCCCAGGCCGGGTTCAGGCGCAGGAACCTGCCATGGAAGTCGGCAACGCCCAGCATCTCCAGCGAGAGGCGGAAGAAGCGCTCCATGTCCTCCTGCGCCTGATGGCGCTGTTGGACGGCCGACGCCAGTTCGCGCAGCTTTTTCCTCAGCTCAAGCTGGTTCACCGCTTGCCGCGCCAGCGCCGCCAGGGCCTCCCGCTGCTCCGGGCTTAGAACATGAGGCTGGTGATCAATCACACACAGCGTTCCCACGGCGTGAGAGTCGGGCGCAATCAAGGGAGCGCCCGCGTAAAAGCGGATGTGGGGGTCGCCGGTCACCAGCGGATTGTCGGCAAAACGCGGATCCCTGCTGGCATCGGGCACCACCATGAGTTCCTTGCCCAAGATGGCGTGGGCACAGAAGGCCAAATCGCGGGGCGTCTCCCGGGCTTCCAATCCCACCCGGGCCTTAAACCACTGGCGGTGCGCGTCTACCAGGCTGACCAGTGCGATGGGTGTGCCGCAAATCTGGGCGGCCACGCGCGCCAGGTCGTCAAACCCCTCTTCCGGCGGTGTGTCGAGGATCTGGTACTGCTGGAGGGTGGCCAGCCGTTCGGCTTCGTGGTTGGGCAGGGGCGGCTTCATCTCCCTGTTCTCGTGAACGTGCGGGGAGCCACTGAAAGAAGGAAATTATACTGCGCCCCAACCCCAATCCATTGAATCATTGAGCGATTGCATCATTGAATCATTGAAAGATTGAATCATTGAGGGATTGAATCATTGAATCATTACCCAAGGTTCCGACTTTACGAGCGGCTTATGCAGGCCCTCAAATGATTCAATGACTCAATGATTCAATGATTCAATTCCCCAATGATTCAATCTGCGATAATCCCACCATGGTGGTGAAGTCTGATCTGCTGCGCCGGCTCCCTTCGGTGGATGAACTGCTGCGCAGGGCGGAAATCGCCGCGCTGGTGGAGCGAGAAGGGCACGCGGCCGTCGCCCAGTCCGCACGCACCGTGCTGGCGCGTTTGCGCAGCGAAGTTGCGTCCGGCCAGATGGACGGAGCGGGAGTCGAAATGGCGCTCTCCGGCGTCGGGGCGGCGGTCGAAAAGCAGCTCCGGCAGGCGCTGGCCTATGGCCTGCGCCCGGTGATCAACGCCACCGGCGTGGTTCTGCACACCAACCTGGGCCGCGCCCCGCTGGCGGAAGCTGCGGTGGCGCGCATCGGCGAAGTGGCTGCCGGGTATTCCAACCTGGAACTCGACCTGGCCTCCGGGGAGCGCGGCAAGCGCGACGTCCACGCCGACCGCCTCTTCCGCCGCCTGCTTGACCCCGACGGCACTTTCGACGTGGCCACGGTGGTGGTCAACAACAACGCTGCGGCGGTCTTGCTGGCCCTGAATACTCTGGCGGAAGGCGGCGAAGTGGTGGTCTCGCGCGGCGAGCTGGTGGAGATCGGCGGATCCTTCCGCATCCCCGAGGTGATGGCCAAGTCGGGCGCCGTGCTGCGCGAAGTGGGTACCACCAACCGCACCCGCCTCGCCGACTACGAACGCGCCCTCAACCAACGAACCCGGCTGATCCTGCGCGTACACCGCTCGAACTTCCAGATTGTGGGCTTCACCGAGCAGCCGGCGCTGGCCGAGTTGGCGGCGTTGGGTCGCCGCCGCGGCCTTCCCGTGATGGAAGACCTGGGCAGCGGCGCGCTGCTCGCCCCGGCCTCGTTTGGCGTGGCCGGCGAGCCCGGCGTGGTGGAAAGCCTGCGCCAGGGCGTGGACCTGGTGACCTACAGCGGCGACAAGCTGCTGGGCGGGCCGCAGGCCGGCATCCTCAGCGGGCGGGCGGAACTGGTGGCGCAGGTCCGCGCCAATCCCCTGTTCCGCGCTTTGCGCGTGGACAAGCTCACCTACGCGGCGCTGGAAGCCACGCTGCTGGCCTACGTCCGCCAGGACCACGACTCGATTCCCGGGCTGCGCATGATGCGGCTGCCCGCCAGCGAGATTCGCAAGCGCGCGGAAGCCCTGGCCGCGCGGCTGGCCCTGTCGGCGCCCAAACTGGGCGTCGAAGTAGTGGAAGGAGAATCGGTAATCGGGGGAGGCTCAACCCCGGGCGCCCGCCTGCCCACCTGGGTCCTGGCAGTGACCGCCGAAGGCTTGAGCGCCGACCAGGCAGCCGGCCGCCTGCGCGCCGCTCAGACCCCGGTGATCGCTCGCGTGGAGGAAGGGCGCGTGCTGCTCGACTTGCGCACCGTGTTTCCGCAGCAGGACGCGGCGGTCGAGGCAGCGCTAATTGAATCATTGAATCATTGAATCATTGAGTCATTGAATCATTGCTCTTCCTCGAAGCGAATTGGCACTCCGAACAGGCGACTGCCTTTCAATGATTCAATGATTCAATCGCTCAATGATTCAATTCTCCGTGTCTCCGTGGTGAGCAAAAAATGGCGGCCCCTTTCGCAGGGCCG
>CAZXVY010000078.1:0-2707 GCA_964644115.1 uncultured Terriglobales bacterium | reverse complement strand
GAATCATTGAATCATTTAGAACCCCACCTCCTCGGCAATCTGGGTCCACTCAACTATTTGATTCAATGCTTCAATCCCTCAATGATTCAATTTCACTGTGTCTCTGTGGCCAACCCAAAAAAAATGGCGGCCCCTTTCGCAGGGCCGCCTGCTGGTTGAAACTTGTGGATTAGAGAGGCTGCACGTCCTCTGCCTGCAGGCCCTTCGGTCCCTTGACCACGTTGAACTGCACCGATTGGCCTTCCTTGAGGCTGCGGAAGCCCTCGGACTTGATGGCCGAGTGATGGACGAAAACATCCTCACCCGTCTGCCGGCTGATGAAGCCGTAACCCTTGGCGTCGTTAAACCACTTTACTGTTCCTTGCTCCATGGTATTTCTGTGTCCTTCTTCTGTATGGATTGTGCGCTTAGAACCGGGTGAGTGCGAGGCAGGCACGTGCTGTTCAGCAGGGACCGCTCACAACCGTACGATCAAACGCAAGGCTGCCATAGTACAAAAAGCACCGGAGATTGGCAAGCCTTACCTCCTGGCGGGCGGCGAAAACCCGCCCAGGAAGCTGGCCCCCGGGGGCGTAAACACGCTGCCGGAAGTGCTCCGCCTTGCGTAGAAATGCTTGACAGGCGGTCTGCCAAAGTGGATGCTTATGCGAGTTTAGCCGGAGGGCTTGGCGCATGCCCCAACCAGAGGGAGAAGCTCCCGTGGCCCACAGCGAGGGAGCAGCTTTGTCCGAGGCGGAGCAGGAGCAGCGCAACACACGCCGGTTTGCCTTGCAGCTTCCCGTGAGCGTCAAGTACGTGGAAGGCTCCGGCCAGGAAGCCGCTGCCCAAACCCGCGACGTAAGTGCCCGCGGCGTCTTCTTCTATATGGATTCCAACGTCAAGGTGGGTTCCGACCTGGAATTCACCCTCACCCTGCCCTCAGAGATCACCCTTACCGACAGCATCCGCGTGCGTTGCAAGGGCAAAGTGGTGCGGGTGGAGGACAAGGGCTCCGAGCGCATCGGTGTGGCCGCCGCCATAGACCAGTACGACTTCATCTCCGAAGGCTGATTCGCGCCCATCGCCCGCTTCCCGCGCTTAGAATGTCGCCAGGCTCAGGCCCTACGCTCAGGCCCAAGGCTCAAGCCCAAGGCTCAAGAAGGTAGCGTGCCGTCTCTTTCCTACTTCGGTTTGCGACCCCCAAGCGCAGGCTCTGTGCTGCCCCACCCTTATCGCGCTCGCTTTTGGCGCGATAGGGTGGGAGCCGTCGTCTTCTTTCTGATAATTCTGCTCGCGCCCTCTCTCGGCCACGCGCAGGACGCTCTGGCCGAAGTCTTCGCCTCCGACGCCACCATACGCGGCTCCGTGCTGCTGGCGGGCAGCGGAACCAAGGTGCTCAGCGGCTCGTCCGTCAGCGCCGGCGTCCAGGCCGCGGTGCTGCGCCTCACGCGCGGGGGCGAAGTCCGCGTCTGTCCGGGCAACAGCGTCACCCTGGCCAGCGCCACGGGCGGGCGTGAACTGCTTTGGGGCGTGGGCACCGGAACCATCGAGGTGCACTATGCGCTCCAGGCTTCCTCCGATACCCTGATGACTCCCGACTTCCGCATCCTGCTGGCCGGCCCGGGCGCCTTCCATTTCGCTCTGTCGTCGGACAATCGCGGCAACACCTGCGTGCGCTCGCTGCCCGGCGCCACCTCGTCAGTGATCGTGCAGGAACTGGCGGGCAGCGGGTCGTACCAGGTCCGGCCCGCCGACCAGGTGTTGTTCCGCAACGGCCGCATGTCGGAAGCGGATTCCACCACCCCGCTCAGTTGCGGATGCCCGGCGCCTGCGCCCGTCCATCGCGCCGAAAAGGAAGCGCAGCCAAAACCAGCCCCGCCGCCGGAAAAGAAGGAGGCCGCTGTGCTGGAAGAGCCGCCGGCGCCGCCGGCAGCGAAGCCACCGGATCCGCCCGCGCCCGCCGCGTCTGCGCTTGCGGCGGCTGAGCCCGCAGTCGAGGATGTGGCCGCGAGTGTTCGCCGCCCGAATCCGCTGGCTGGATTGCCGCCTCCATCCCCTGCCGAGGTTACCGCGCCTTTGCCCGCGCAGCCGCCGGGCGAAATCCAGGTCCAGGTGGACGCGCCCTTTGTGTTTCAGGCCGTCGAGCCCATCCCGGAAACCGCGCCGCTCATCGCCCGCGTGAGCCTGGGTGCGCTGCCGCAGTGGCCCACCTTCGAGCCGCTAGTGCTGCCTCCGCCTGCGCCGCCGCAGCAGGCCAAGGCCGAGCCTCCGCCCAAACCGAAAAAGAAGAAGGGCGGTTTCTTCGGCTTCTTCCGCGCCATTTTTGCCTCCATCTTCGGAAAAAAGTAGGAAGGGGGTGCCCCACCCTTATCGCTCCCGCTTTTGGAGCGATAGGGTGGGAGGACTTCCAAACAACATCCCGTTTGGGTGGGAGGATTTCCAAACAACATCCTTGCTGGAGCTACGGGGTAAGGAGATTCCGAGGTATGCTTCGCATCATGCCGCTAGGCCTTCGCCGCTTCCCACAGGTGCGCTGTTTGCATTTCATCACCTTCTCCTGTTACCGGCGGAAAGCCGGGCTGGACACAGCGCCGGCGCGGGACACCTTCGAGCAGGAACTGGAACCAGTGCGCAAGTGGTACGGGCTTTGCGTCGCCGGATACGTGGTCATGCCCGAACACGTGCATCTGTTGCTGAGCGAGCCGGAACGTACCAAGCTTCCGGTCGC
>CAZXVY010000077.1:3935-10093 GCA_964644115.1 uncultured Terriglobales bacterium | reverse complement strand
CAGCGACTGGCCAAGCTGCTGGCCGATCCCAAGGAGCAGCAGAAACGCCGCCAGCAGCAGGAAAAAGAGGCGCAGCGGGCGCGCACCATGATTCGCGCCCTCCCCGGCGCTTTTCTCTACGAGCACGACGGAACCGAGCAGAGCCCCGAAGGCGCCTTGCTGCGCCTGAAGTTTCGCCCCAATCCAGATTTCGACCCTCCCTCACGCGAGACCCTGATCTTCAAAGGCATGGAAGGTCACATCTGGATTCACGAGGCGGATCGCCGCATCGTGCGGCTCGAAGCCATGCTGGTGGATGACGTGAAGCTGGGCTTCGGCATCGTGGCCACGCTGCACAAGGGCGGCCGCTTTCGCCTCGAGCAAAGCAAGCTGGCCGGCGGCCGCTGGGAGACCTCTCACCTCACGCTCGACTTCACCGGCCGGGCGTTCCTCTTCAAGTCCATCAAGATCAAGCAGGAGCAGAACATCTCGGGCGTCCGCCGCGTCCCTGACAATCTTTCGCTCGCCGAGGGCATTGAGCTTCTGCGCAAGCAGGGCGCCGAGATTGCGGAGAAGCAGTAGAGACGTAGCTTGCTACGTCTCCATCCGCGTAGCTTGCTACGTCTGCATCGGAGACGTTGCCAGCAACCTCTCTACGCGCGGATAGTCTCTTTCCTCACCGTGAGCCGCTCTACCAGCTCTTCCCGCACCCGGTAGCCGCGTCCCGGCTGCTCGCTGACGGCAATCGTTCCCTGGGGTGACACCTCCACCTCGGGCTCGATGATGTCTTCCTTCCAGTAGCGCTTCGAGGCGGACACGTCTCCGGGCAGGGTGAAGCCCGGCAGGGTGGAGAGCGCAATGTTGTGCGCGCGGCCTACGCCCGACTCCAGCATCCCGCCGCACCAGACGGGAACGCCGCGCGCGCGGGCCACGTCGTGCACGGCGATGGCTTCCGAGAACCCGCCCACGCGCCCCACCTTGATGTTGATGATCCCGCAAGAGCCCAGTTCCAGCGCCGCCTCGGCATCGCGCGCGTTGCGGATGCCCTCGTCGAGGCACAGGGGTGTCTGTAGCTGCTTCTGCAGCTGCGCGTGGAAGTAAAAGTCGTCCGCCCACAGCGGCTGCTCGATCATCAGCATGCGAAACTGGTCAAAGCGCTTCAGGTGGTCGGCGTCGGCGAGGGTGTAGCAGGAGTTGGCGTCGCAACTGAGCACAATGTCCGGCCAGCGCTCGCGGACGCGCGCAAAGACCTCAACGTCCCAGCCCGGCTTGCACTTCAGCTTGATGCGCCGATAGCCCGCGGCCAGCTCCTTCTCGACTTTTTCCAGGAGCTGCTCAACGCTGTCCTGGATGCCGAGGGAAACCCCGCAGGGAATCTCGCGCGGCTGGCCGCCCAGCAGCTTCCACAGCGGCACACTCTTCTGCTGCGCCTCCGCGTCCCAGAGCGCGTTCTCCACCGCGCCCTTGGCCATGCGATGCCCGCGCACCGCCGCCATGAGCTGTACCGCGTCGCGGCCCGCCGACACTTCCCTTCCCGCCACCGCCGGTCCCAGGTACTTCGTAATGACGTACCACGCCGTCTCCACCGATTCTTCCAGGTAAAACGGCCCTTCGCCGGCCACGCA
The DNA here is from genome assembly GCA_964644115.1 of uncultured Terriglobales bacterium. GTDB lineage: Bacteria > Acidobacteriota > Terriglobia > Terriglobales > Acidobacteriaceae > CAZXVY01. The sequence goes on along the minus strand of CAZXVY010000077.1, from coordinate 8,489 downwards.
TTCTCCCCAGCCGTCCACGCCGTCGCAGCGCGCGGTCAGCAACAGGATGTGGCGCTCGGTGGTCCGCCCGAAGCTGGTCTCAAAAAAGTGCACCAGCGGCATGCGGATCTCGCGCAGCGTGAGGGAATCAACTTTCATGGCTTGTTATGGCAATTGGCAGTTAGCACTTGGCATTTGGCCAATGGCGATTGCGCGCGATACAACCGATACAACCCTGCCGACATGGACACGGCCAAATGCCAATTGCCAAGTGCCAACTGCTAACTAGCATACGACCACTTCTCCTCCCACTTGCCCAGCAAGAACTTGCCGTTGCCCTCAGCATCGCGGTCGTAACCAAGAACGCTGAGGCCGCCGTGAAAGGCTTCGAGGAACTCCTCCCGGTTGTGCGACTGCACTTGGCGAGCCTGGTCGCGGTCTGCCTCAGACGCCTTCCAGGCATAAATCTCCGCCGGCACAGGGATGGTCTTCTCGGCAGCAAACGGCGGGCGGCTGCCCGTGGCCATCAGGGTCTCGACCCGCTTCGACCTCAGCCACCACTCGGCAATGAGGCGGTCCGTGGGCAGGCCGCCCTGCAAGGGCGAGGACGAAATCCCGTACTGGTTGAGGTTGTAGCGGCGGGCGATGGCGCCCAGGCGTTCCAGGTTCAGGTGCGCGTTCTTGATCTCCAGCGGATCGAAGGTCCACTCGATCAGCTCAAAGCCGCGTTCCATCGCTTCTTCCCGCTGCGCCAGCTTGAGCCCCCGGCCCAGGCCCAGGTTGCGGCAGCTCTCCCGCACCGCCAGCATGTGGGAATGCAGATACGGATGCCCGGCGCGCGTGGCCGGCAGCGACAGGCAAAATCCCACCAGTTCGCTCCCCTGGAAGGCCCCGATGATCTGTCCGCCGATCTTTTCCGCCACCACGAACAGCCGCAGCGGGATCAGGTCGAGGTCGGAAAAGTTCCACACTTCTTTCTGCATCTCCACGCAGGCGCGTATCTCCTCGAGGTCCGAGCAGGGGCGGATGACGATGGCGTCGGCGTTCATGTCTTGGGCTTGAACGCCGGGCGCGTTTCCTGCAGTTTCGACTTCTGCCACAGCATCTCCAGCTCGTCCAGCGACGCATCCTGCGGACGGCGCCCCTGGCGGTTGAGTTCGGTCTCCAGCCACTGGAAGCGGCGCTTGAACTTGCGGTTCGTCTTCTTCAGGGCGGACTCGGGATCGAGTGCCAGGTAGCGGGCCAGGTTCACCAGCACGAACAGCAGGTCGCCCACTTCGTCTTCCAGACGGTCGCGCAATTCCTGCGGCACGGCCACGCCGCGCGCGCCCGCCACTCCCCTTCCCTGCGGGAGTGGGCCGGGAGCAGGCCACTCTTCCAGGTTGTGGCGCAGTTCGAGGACTTCCTCGTTCAGTTTTTCGAAGAGCCCTTCGATTTCCGGCCAATCGAAGCCCACGTGTGCCGCCCGCGAGCTCAGCTTGCTGGCCTCGAGCAGCGCGGGGACGGCGGAGGAAACCCCCGCCAGCACGGATTCCTCGGCCGTGCCCGGCGCCGCCACGCCGCCGGGCGCAGACGATTCCCCGCCGCGCTCGGCCAGGCGCTGCTTCTTCTCCTCCGCCTTCAGCGCTTCCCAGTTGCGCAGGACGTCGGCCGGGGTGTCGGCCTTCACGTCGCCAAAGACGTGCGGATGCCGGCCCACCAGCTTCTCCGAAAGGCGGTCGAGCACGTCGTCAATGGAAAAGCGGCCGTCCTCTTTTGCCATCTGCGCATAGAACAGGACCTGCAGCAGCAGGTCGCCGAGCTCGCCGCCCAATTCCCTCCAATCGCGGTTGTCTATGGCTTCGAGGACTTCGTAGGTTTCTTCCAGGGTGTAGGGCTTGATGGAGTCAAAGGTCTGCTCCCGGTCCCAGGGACAGCCGCCGGGCGCGCGCAGCCGTGCCATGATGGAAACGGCTCGTTCGAAACGATCCCCGGTGCCCGCCATGGAGAATTAATCTAAACGAGGAAGCGGGCGTTGCCAAATCAGGGGCCCAGCGTCCGGCTGAGCCGTTGGGTGTCGTCGGAGATGATGCCGTCCACGCCCGCCTTCGCCAGCCGCAACATCTCGCGCTTCGAGTTCACCGTCCAAACCAGTATTTTCTTGCCCGCCGCATGCGCCTCCTCGACAAGCCGGTAGGTGAGCAGCTTGCGATGCGGGATGATGTACTCGATGGGAAGCCGGGGCCAGCGCACCAGTTCCGCTCGGCTGTCGCAAATCAGGCCCAAGGGGAGGTGCGGGTCGCGGGCGCGCAGGGCCTTAAGCACCTCCGCCAGGAATGACGACACTACCAAGCCGCGCTGCGGCGGGTGTTGACGCAGTGCTGCCAGCACCGCGTCTTCGAGGCCCGCAACCTTGATTTCGATGTCGAGGAAAGCCCGCGCCGAGTAGCGCTCCAGCACGTCTTCCAGGCAGGGCAGCAGCTTACCGCCTTCCGGCAATCCTGCACGCAGAAGGCGGAGCAACTTCGGAGCGGTCTCGGCGTAAACCTGCCGCACGATGTCTGGGTACGCGGTCTGGGAAATTTCCGCGCCGGCCACAACCGGATCGTGGCCGATCAGCGCCAGGCCATCGGCCGTTCGCCGTACGTCGAACTCGAACCCGTCGCAGCCCTGCTCCAGGGCCAGGTCAAAAGCCGCCAGCGTGTTCTCCGGAGCGTAGTTGCGCGCGCCGCGGTGTCCGAGCAGGAGGGGGCGCGATTGGGGTGCCGCGACGAGTTCCCTCGACCGGCCGGGCACGCGCTAATCCAGGTCAATGTCGCGCAAGGGGCGGACGTCGGGAGCGTCTTTGGCGCGCTTGACCGCTTCCTGAAACTTCTTTTCCAGCAGCTCCGACTGGTGTTTCTGCGCCTCCACCGATTGGCGGAAGATGGACTCGCGGCGGCTGTCCTGGTCCTTCATCGCCCGCGCCGCTTCTTCCAGGTCGCCAAAGGTCTTAGGCGCCACCGGCGGCGTGTGCGCGATCACCGCCTTGATTGCGGCGTCCAGCTTGAGCGCCGCCCCGCAATGCGGACAGGCAACCTCGAACTGCGGGCTGGCCTTGGACATGCGGAAATCATACTCCAAGTTTGCCGGCTTCGAAGGAAGGGTTGTCATCACTACGGCGAGGCGCAACGTGTCAGCCCCAAGCGCGTGGCTTCTAAAGAGCGATGACCTGGTGGCCGGGACAGTCGAGCACGGCAGCGTCGTACAGCCCAAGCAGCAACCCCGGGCCGTAGCGCGCCAGGAAGGAAACGCCGCCGATGGTCCGCTCCTGCAGGCCTTTGTTGGGATAGAGCGCCGCCGCGATCTCCTCCGCATGGAGGCTCAGCAGCTCGCTGCGGTGAAGCTGGGCGCGCGCCGCCCGGCCGCGCAGGCGTTCGAGCTGATAATTCATCTTCGACCGCGCCCTTTCCGCTGCCTTGGCCAGGGTGGGGTCGAATTCCGCCAGCCCGCCGGTCACCGAGTCCAGCGACTGCGACAGGACGGCGGCCGCCGAGTCGAAGCGCGCATCCAAGTCCGGCGGCAGGCTGTGCTTGGCCAGTCTTTCCCGCAGGGGCTCGGCGCCGTGGAAGGTATCCGGCAGCGTTAGCCGGTAGCGATCGAGCAGCCGCTTCACCCGCGGCTCGACCAGCGTGGCGCTCAAGCGCGGCACTACCGGGGTCACGCGCCCCAGCAGTTCTTCGTACACCACCGACGCCTGGGCAAAGTAAGCCACTTCCGACGGCCCGCCCACGTAAGCCAGCGTGGGCAGCAGGTAATCCTGCACCACCGGACGGAGCAGCACGTTGGCGCTGAACAGCTCCGGCAGCGCGGTGATGCGCGCTGCCAGCGCATCGCTCGCCAGCTTTTCTTTCCCGACCTGAAAGCCGCCATTGGCGAGATGCACGGACGCGCGTGCGCCGTTCTGGATCTGGAACAGGAGCGTGGAGGAAGCCGTTACCTTCACTTGCGCGTGATACCCCGCAGCTTCCAGCGCCTTACTGCGGCGCAGCAGGTCCCGGGTAAGGTCGTGGGCCGCCAGCGCGGCGCCACGGTAGACAGGTTCGGCAATGCGGTGCAGTTCGGCATCCGAGGCATCCAGCAGGACGATTCCGGAGTCGCGAAACAACAGGGAAAACAACCGCGCGAAGGCGCTGCCCAGCGTCTCACCCGGGCGGTAGCTCTGGCGCAGAAACTGGGCCGCGTCGGTGGCGCCCAGAAGCTGCGCGGCGGCGTCCACGACGCTTTCGATTTCCGGACCGAGCCGCACCCGGCCCACGGGCGCATCCTGGGCGTCATGCGAGGAGGTGGCCAGGCGATGAAGTTTGCCTTCGCCGTCCAGCAGCGTGACGTGATTCACTTCCGCCAGGTCGTGGTCCTCGGTGGCCAGCCAGAAGACGGGCACACACTCGCTGCCGGACTTGGTGGCCTCGGCCGCAAGCTTGATGGCGGTGAGGGCTTTGAAGAGCGAGAACAGCGGTCCGCCAAACAGCGCCACCTGCTGGCCCGTCACCATCACCGAGGCGCCCGCGCGCAGGCGGGCAATGTTTTCCAGCGTGGCGGGTGAGGCGTCCCACT